>NZ_JBIPMD010000346.1:0-2602 GCF_044369315.1 Silvanigrella sp. | reverse complement strand
AGGGAGTCCGAAAATTATGGCATAAAACTCACATTCGTTTTGGAGCATCTACGATCCTTAGTTTTAATGATACTTATAGAGAAAATGTCATATTAAAAGAAAATGATATCTTTTATATTGATATTGGACCTGTCTGGGATGGTGTAGAAGGGGACTGTGGAAATACTTTTGTAATAGGTTCAAATCCAAAATATGAAAAAATTACAAAAGATATTAAAGTTTTATTTGATGATATTTTTCATTATTGGAAGACAACAGAATCTACAGGAAAGCAACTGTTTGATTATTCTAAAACTCAAGTAGAAAAAATGAATTATTTATTAGAACCATCTTATGTAAAGGGGCATCGACTTTCAGAATTTTCTCATTTAAAATATACTTCCATGTCCCTATTTGATCTTGATTTTATTCCCTCATCTGAAAGATGGATATTAGAACTTCAAATATGCGATCCTTCCTTAAAATTTGGTGCTTTTTATGAAGATCTTTTATTTTAATTAAAAATTAACAGGATTTCGTTTTGCAGCAAAAAGATTTAATTGTATTTCTCCTTGAAGCATTTTGTAACTTGCTTTCATACCAGGCTTTACCAAGCGTTTCCCACCTGAGGGAAGTATACTAATATTATTTGTATATCCAACAACTTCTGTTACCTTTCCAAATGTTTTAAAAACTTCTTTTAGGATAATTGCACAAAACTGTTCTTCAATTTCTCTATAATTTTGCGCTGCTATTTGGCAGGCAATGATTCCGATTTTTTGTGGGCATAAATTTATTAGTGGAGTCTTTAATTTTTCTCCTGAGTTTGCATTCATCAGATTCTCTTTAAACAGGAGATGTGCAACATCATATGCTGATAAGTGATATGATTTTGTAATACAATTTAAATAAGCACTACCATGACCCGCGATATAAATTCTACTTTTATCTGTTAATTTATTTAAGTTACCATAAACAACTCTGAATTGTTTTGTTTTTGCGTCTACTTGAACCCAAGTTGTTTTATTAGGATGTTTTAAAAAAATTTTATTTGCTAAATCATAAATGGCATTGTCTTTTTCCATTTCAATAATAAACTGATGATCATATTGAGTTTGATGTTTGCTAATATGAACTACTTTCCGAAAATAAGAATCATAGGGTTTACCCCATTCTTTAAAAGCATTTGCATGATTGTTTTTTGATTGTTCTAAAGGATAAAAAGGAGAACTCGATTTAACAAAGCCTTTTTGTTGAAAAAAATTTTTTTGATGAATTGGATGAGATTGTATATCTAATTCATTTTTTAATAATATTTGTGAATTTATTTTTTTAGCTTGAGTTAAAATTTTTGGATTTTTTGGATTTTTTGGAAATAATTCTTCTTTTGGATAAATAATTTTTGAAAATTCAAAGATTTGATCAGTAAATATAGATTCAATATCAGTGTATATTTTTTCTTTATGATTAAAATTTGAATTAAAATCAAATTCTGATATTTTTTGATTTGGAATTAAGGAATTTTCACTTATTAAAGATAATTTTTTCTTTTTTAAAATACATAAATATTCTTTATTTTTAGTTTGAACCTCAAAAAAATCAAAGTTATTGATTGATGTCTCATTACTCAACTCTCTTTTTATTTGATTGATATTATTAATTAAAAGGTTTTCAGATTGAGAGATACTAAAAAAATGAAACTTTTTTCTTTTATTGTATAGGCTTCTGAAAATATGGTTTAAGAATTCAATATTTTTATAATCATTATTAAAAATTAAATTTTCCATATTTTCTTTAAATTGGTAATTGTTTCCTTTTTTTTCTATTAAAAAATCAAATTTTATTATACAAGAATCTAATCCTTTTGATTGACAATATTGATTTATTGTTTTTTCAATAGCATATTTTAAATGTATATTTCTTAAAATCTTTAATTTAATAGAAATATATTGATTAGAAATGATTTCATAAATATTTTGAATATTTTTAAAAAATTCTTCGTCTTTTATAAAGTTAATATTATTTTTATTTTTCTCAATGTATTCATTGCAAAAATCAAGAATTGTAAGAATAAAAATGTTTTTTGTAAATATATTTTTATTCTTTTGATTTTCTTCTATTATATTTTGATAATTTTTTAGTGAATTCTTAAAGGCGGAGTCTGTTATTCTGCAACAGCTCATTATTTTTAAAAATTGAATACTGATATTATTAGAGTTTAATGTATCATTTGTTATTATAAATTCATCCAAATTGAAAGAATTATTATTCATTGTTTTTTTTAATTCTTGGATTAAATAATTCAGATCTTTTATAATAAAATTCATAAATGATTTAAACAACATATTTTAACCTTGTTTAATAAGTTTAGAGTAATCCGATAAATAGTGTTTTTAAGTTATAAAAAAATCTTGAATACTTAATTTATTATGATAATCATTGATTTTAGTGAATTTATTTGAATAAAAGATATAATCAAAATTTTCTAAAGTTTTTTTATCGATTGTAACTCTATTTTTATATTGATTGGTAGGTAGAGACATGACTTTTATTTCCTTTCAAATAAAGTAATTCATTGCCATGAAACCCCTGCAGAACCGGACTTGTAGTTTTCCCACATCCG
>NZ_JBIPMD010000096.1:0-11063 GCF_044369315.1 Silvanigrella sp. | reverse complement strand
ATAGTTAGCAATTTCAGAAAATGCAGTATCCGTATCATAAAAAATATTATTTAAAACACCAACAACACCACGAACTAAACAAAGTTTTCTGACAACATCGGGTCTTGGGCTAAATGCAATAATGGGAGTTTGTGGGCGATATTTTGCAACATATCTCGCCATACTGCCTGTTAAAGTTAAACAAATAATTGCTGTCGCTTTCATTTTTTCTGCAAGCTCAACTGTTGTTCTTGCAAAAACTTCAGCAGAAGATTCTGTTTCTGCTCTTGTTAAAGGAACTGGTTCTATAGGTGCTATGCTTTTGCTTTTGTCTACCCTGTCAAGGATATTGCGCATGGTAGCGACAGCAAGTTCTGGGTACTTACCAGAAGCGCTTTCACCCGAAAGCATAGTTGCGTCAGCATGGTCAAAAACGGCATTCGCAACGTCACAAACTTCTGCTTTTGTAGGTCTGCGATGTTCAATCATAGAATCGAGCATTTGAGTTGCCACTATAACTGGTTTGCCTTTATTTAAAGCTGCTTCAATGATTTTCTTTTGATATGCCGCAACGTTTGCAAAACCGCATTCTACACCAAGATCACCACGAGCAACCATAATTCCGTCAGAAACAGTACAAATTTCATCAATATATTGAACGGCGCCAAGCATTTCTACTTTAGTAATAACAGGAGTATCTGCACCTAATGCTCTTAACATCATTTTAAGTTTAGTTACATCCGCTGGAGTTTGCACAAAGGATAAAGCAACATAGTCCACACCTTGAGCAACACCAAATAAAAGATCTCGAATATCTTTTTCTGTTGTTGCAGGAATAGAAAGATGGCATTCTGGAAAGTTCACCCCTTTTCTCGATTTTAAAAGACCTCCATGAGTCACTTCGCAATCGACATCGGTTCCTCTAATGTCTGTAATTTTCATTGCTAATAGGCCATCATCTAGTAAAATGCGGGCGCCTATTTTAACATCATTCGCAAGTTCACGATAGTCAATTGGAATAAATTCGGGAGAAGTTTGCTCAGGAGCATATCTTAAAGTTACTTTTTGTCCTCTTGTAATTGTAATCGCGCCATCTTTTAACTTTCCAGTTCGTATTTTTGGACCTTGCAAATCTTGTAATATAGCAACTTGAACATTTCTTTCCTTTGAAATTTCTCTGATAAGAGCAATATTTGCAGCATGCATGGCGTGATCACCATGAGAAAAGTTCAACCTAGCGACATTCATTCCCGCATCAATTAGTTTTGAAATCATTTCTTTTGTACTTGATGATGGGCCAAGGGTACAAACAATTTTTGTTCTAGGAAGATTATTGAGATCCATTTTTATCCTCTTCTGGGTTTGTAAGAATTTTTCTTGAATTGATTATTTGTTGAATTTGGACTTCAGAATCAAAAAGATGGGATTTTAATTTTTCAATTAGAAGATAAGCTTCTTCCAATTTTTGGGAAAGCTCATCGATAGGAATGGAGTCATTTTCCATACTTGTTAAAATATGGTTAACACGTGTCAGAATTGAATTGTAGTTTTGATTTTCCATTTCTTTTCCATATTTTAGAATTTCTAATTGATAACTAAGAAGGATCACTCTTTTGTGTTATCTCATTCACAGAAACATCTACAAAGATATGTTGATTTTCGCAATCACTTGCGAATTTAAGTTTGAGATCAATTGGGGGAGCTTGTTGTAAAAAATCTTTTCCTTTGAGTAGGTTTCCCTTATGATCATAAACAAGGGCATAACCTCGATTCAAAGTTTGTGTGATACTGGTTTGAAATACTTTCAAAATTTGGGAGTAGCCTTTTAATTGTCTTTTTTCGGATTCTAATCTTCGAATTGCAGCGCGTGATAATCTTTCTTCAATTGAAAATAAAAATTGTCTTTCAGCAGAGGTTTTTTTTAATAGCAAATGAGTTACTTTTTCTAATCTCATGAAGAAAGTATGAAGCGAATTAAATATATTATCAATTAAATATCTTGCCGCTGCAGTAGGTGTTTTTTCAGAATGAAAAGAAACTTCGTCTGAAATACTAATATCATCAAAATGTCCCACAGCTGTTATAACAGGAATTTTGCTTAAGCCAATTTGTTTTGCAATATCTGAATCATCAAACCATCTTAAATCAAGCCTACTCCCACCGCCTCTTGTAATGACAACACAGTCATATCGGTGAATTTGATCGGATATATGGCATAAGGCTTTTGAAACATTTTCAGACGTTTTTTCGCCCTGCATATTGCAATCAAATAAAGAAATTTGGAAAGATAATTTCGAGAGTTTTAACTCATCAATAAAGTCTGAAAAAGCGCGGCTATTATCTGCGGTAATTAGGGCAATATTTAATGGAAAGTTATTTAATTTTAAAAGTTTATTTTTATGATATAGTCCTAATTTTTTTAGTTCAGAAACAATATTAATTCTTTGTAAAGCAAGTTCACCTTGCGTAAATTGAAGGTCAATATCATCAATAATAGCAGAAATTTTAGAACCTTCTTTTCGAAAATCACATGAGACAAAAATTTTAATTTTTGTGCCATCTTTAAATAAAATTTTTGAAATTTTTTCTTCTAAAAATTGTCTACGCCCAGACCATAATATACAAGAAATACTTGCTGCTTTTAAAGAATTTAAAGCTGATTCATTTTTCTCTTCTTTATCAATTAGATCAAAAAATATATGCCCATTAGATGACTTAAAGCTTGAAATTTCTCCATTAATCCAATATTTCCCAGGCATGTTTTTTTTAATTATAGATTCAATAAATAATACAAAATGACTCACACTCATTGTGTTGTTTTGTAGTGTATTATTCGTATTTAGTTTAGGCTGGGGAATAACTTCTATATCAGTTAATTTAAATCCAAGTTTCATAATATTTTCAATTGCAATTTGACTATTTAAAAGCCACCAGGATTTATTGCTAGAATCCCATTTTCCACCTATTTTTTTAATATCATCTTTAATTGAAAAAGTATCCCCGGATAAAATGATTTTGTTTTCTAAGGTGTGATAATTACGATTCATTTTTTCTCTTTGCAACTTATTGCATAATTTAAATTATTGGAGAGGGATGGATAATTTTGAGACCAAATTATAATATCTTTACTTTCATTTGGAAAAAAATTTGCAGGATTTTTAAATGAATATAATAAATTAAAATCAGATATATTGTTAAAATATAAAGAATTATCTTTAATGATATTTGTGTTAGGTTGTAACAAATATTGACCCATTCCAATTTGAAGTTGATTTAATTGTTTGCTATCTTTAGAGGCTTCTATTTTATAATCATTCAAAAAATTCTCTGAATGTATCAAACAACTTACTTGCAGCTCCTCTATAACATCATCACCTTGTATTTTCAAATCAGCAATATAGGTTTCAAATTTGGAATCAAAGTAAATTTGTCCTAGCTTTATGTTTTGATTAGAAAAACATCTAGCAATTTTATCTTTAGATGTTAGCTTAAACTTTATATTTCTAAATTTAAAAAAGGTAATTAAAATATCTCTAATTTGGTATCGATTTCTAGATTGTCTAATGATATCATTATAATCATGCATTTTATTATAGGGAATATGAAATTTATTATTTGAATAAAAATCATTTTCATTAAAAATATAATATTCATCCTGTTCTGATAGAGTACTTATCACTTTTTCTTTTTTAATAATTTGTTCTGGTATTTTTTGATTTTTAATATTCAATAAAAAGATATCTAATAACAAATTTTGTTGAATAGGTGTGTATTCGTTTAACTGACTTATAGATTTAAAAGATGTACTTTCATTTTGAGGTAAAAACATAATAATCGATTGATCTGAAAGATTATTATGTTTATTCATATCAAAATCATTTCCAATTAAAATAAATATATTATTGTTTTTGTCTATTTGTTTTAAAATACTTAAAACGGTGTTCTCGGTATCATCTTCTTTTGGAGAGATATCTATTCGAACAATGTCTGACGATGAAATATTAATAGACTCTGATATTAATTTATCTATATTTAATATTGATTTTTCACGATTTATTTTAATAAGCGTATTTGCATGCTCTATCGCTTGTTCTTTTGAGTCTTTGAAAGATACATTTATTCTTAATAAATACTTTGAATTTAAATTTACTTGCTTTAGTAAGTTTTTTTCATTTTCTATAAAAATATCATGAGATTTATAAGTAAAACCATTGTTTAAATAGTTATTAAAAGATTCTAATGTAATGATATTTTCTTCATATTTTGCAGCTAAAGGGAAAGAGTTTCTATTTATAAATAATTTTTCTTTTGAATAAAAGCTTGATATGTCTTTATAAAAGTTATTAGAAATATTTTTTGATTTTAAATTTATAAAAATAGACTTGTTTTTATTTTGTGGTTTTTCAATACCATGAAATATTAAAATTCCAGAAGGGTTTTTGTTCCAGCTTAATGTTATTCCTTTACTATTTAGGCCAGAAGGAATTTGTATTTTAGTTATTTTATTATTTTTAATTTCAAAACTATTTGTTTCATTATTATCGTAAGTAATATTAAGTGTACTTGGTGTTTCAAATTTATTTGCTGCTACTCCTTTATTCTCAAAAATTAATGTTTGATCCGCTATGAGTTCTAAACAATCACAAGTAATAGATTCACCAGGTAATAAAATAATTGACTTCATTTTTAAAACTGAATTTTTGTCGTTCATGTACTTATAGGATATAACATCATCAATTGATTTTGTTTTTTCAATATTTAATATATTATTATCTTTTAGTATTAAATCATTTAAATTAATTTTTTTAACTTTGTTTTTTTTAGGGTAATGAAAGTATTCAAATAGATTTTTATCAGAAATCATATTGGTATACTTTAAATAGTTTATATTTACATAGTTTGATGTTTCTAAATCAATATATTCGTCTAAATGAGCTTTATTTATGATTTCGCTCAAACTTTTAAAATTTATTAAAAACCCATATATCTGATTTTTAAATGAAAATATTAATATCGCTAATACAAATAAAAAAAGAATAAAATTGGTCAATTTTTTAGATTTTGTTTTTTTCATAATTTATCCGAGATAAAAATGAATATTTTTTTAAAAAGATCTTCATTTAATAATAATGAAACATCTGAAATATAACTATTTTCAATGCTTTTTTGGCAGTTGCTATTTAATATGCTGTTATTTGAAATGATTTTTTGAGGATTATCAAGAATTTTTCTTTCATAATAAGAGATTATAGGTGATGTCGTTTCATTTTCAAAACACATAAAGTTCCTTTTAAAATTCATTGATTGAATAATTGAATTATTTAAATTTAAGGATACTCTACCATTAATAACTTCCGCATTTTTCGAAACTAATATATTTTTGTTTTCTTCAAGGTATTCAAATTTAAAGTCTTGCTTATAGTTTATCAGTTCTCTTTTTCCAATGTCGGTAATATTTTGATAAATTAATGTATTTTTATCTTTTTTGTTTAGGTATAAAATTTCTGAAAATAAGCTTTTTGAATCAAGAAATAAAATGTTTATTTTTAATTTATCCGATTCCAGAGTTTCATTTATCTTTTCAATTATTCTAAATATATTAAACTCTTTATCTTTTTTATTTAGAAATGAAATGATAAGTTTGTTTTTATCTGTGGGGTAATTAATTCCAAAATAAAGATCAGATAAAATATTTTCATCTATATTTGATATTGACTTTAGGCATAAAGCATTTGGAATTGTTTTAATGATAAGAGAAGGAGGCATAAATACTAAAAAAGGATTTAAATTTTCTATAATTGAATATTTATTTATACTACTTACATTATTATCACAAACAATTTCGCCGTTAAATTTACTTGTAATTGCTCCAAGGCTTGAGGGAGTTCCTATATTACTTATATAAATAAATTTATCAGTTTTTTTAAAGTTTTTTACATAGTCATTCAAATAATCTAAGTAAGATTGACTGGGTATCTCATCTCGAATTCCTGTTTCGAATGGGTAAAGTCCTGTTAAAAGAGAAAAATAATTTGAGATATTATTATTTGAAGTAAGTCGAATTTCATTAGAAGTTATTTGAAAATTTTGATTTAAATAATTAAAGTCTGAATTTTTTTGAATTTTTTCTAATTCATTTTTATTTGTATTTTCAATAATGAAAAATAATTCGCTGTTTTCAATGTTCACTTTCGTGAGTTCTCTAAAGTCTTTTGTTTTTTTCCAATCAAAAACTAAATAAGCAATTATTAATAAAAATAAAGTAAAAAGTCTCCATTTTCTTTTTTGAATATTGTCATTTAAATTTACATAAAAAATCATAATAGATATAATAAAAAATCCAATAAATAAATTATTTATAAATCTTGAAATATTTGTTATAAATTCTGATTTGTTTTGAATGATACCAAAGGAAAAACCATCGTTTTTTGTTGTAAAAATGAAAATAATAATGATTAAAAATGAAAAAAATCTTTGAACTTTTAATTGTGACTTTATAAAAATGATACCAATGCAAAATCTGATAATAATAGATGGAACTAAAAGAGAAAAAAAACATATTAAAAATAATTTTGAAATATCAATAAAGTCTAAACCTTTTATATAATTTATTTTAATTTCTTTTGGAAAATAAGATAAAAAATTATTATCCCAGTTATATATATTTATAAATATTTTAAAAAATGTGTACAAAATAAGGCATGGTATGATAAAATAGAAAAAATTTCTATCTAATAAAAATTTTGAAATATTAGAAACCGTAGTTTTAGAAAAACTTTGTTTTGTCATTATTATTCTCTATAAATTAATAATGGTTCCATTTCATTCATAAAAGTTTGTCCGTTATCGTTAGAATCTTTTAAATGTTCTTTTAGTTCTTTTATAGAATTAGCTGTCATTTTTTCTGAAAAAAATTGAATCCATTTTTCAGTTCCTAATATTAAATTAATAGGTAAATCTTCATAGTTATATTCATAGCCAGGTTTAGCCCAAGCAAAGTCATTACTCTGATATTTGCTGCAATAATAAAGAAAGCACATTCCTAAAGAAAATAAATTAACATTTTCTGGTTCTTCAATATGAAATTGAATCCCTTTACAAATATTTCCTTGGTGTTTATTAAAAGTTGGTCTAAAATCATGAGGTCTAAAAATGATTGAATTTATTTTATTTTGATCCTTTAAAAATAAATCTTTATTTTCATTTAAAAAATTTATACACATATTATTGTCTAACCAAGGGGCACCAATTAATTGAAATGGAATTGTTGAGCCTCTTCCTTCACTTATATTTGTACCTTCTAAAGTTACAAAAGAAGGAAACATAAATGCAGATTCCCAAGAAGGAATATTTGGAGACGGCATTGCCCACTTTGTGTTTTTTAAATAATAAATATCTACTGCCCTTTTTAAACTTTCAACTTCAATCACCTTATAATCTAATGCTAATCCATCACATTTTATAAAGTAAAATCCAAGTTCACCCATGGATAGGCCATGTCTCATTGGTATGTCATACCACCCTACAAAACTATGCCATTTTGTTTCTAACCGATCTCCCTCAACGTAATTCCATTTATTTTGTTTATTTTTAACAGATAATCCTAAAGGATTTACTCGATCAAAAACAACAACTTTTTTATTAAATTTTGAGCCAGCACGAAGACAAGCTGCTAATGTAAGCATGTATGTATAAACTCTACAACCTATATCTTGTAAGTCAACAACTAAGGTATCAACATTTTTTAAATGTTCTTCTGTTGGTTTTCTTGTATTTGAATATAAACTAAAGAGAGGAACTTTTTTCCCATCATTAAAATAATAATAATCGTCTGGTGTTTCTTTCATATTATCTTGTTCTGTTTGAAAATAACCATGCTGAGGTCCAAAAACACAAGTCACAATTGCATTTGATGTATTTTTTGTGGCTTCATAAATCATATTTGTAGATGGTTCAAAAAACGATGTCACAGATGTTTGATTTGCTACAACTCCAATTCTTCCTAAATTTTTTAATATATTTTTATCTTTTTTTAATTGGTCTATGGCGGGTTTCATTTCATCCTCTAAAATAAATTTATTTTATTATTTAAATATCTTTTTTAAAAATTAAAATGTCTTATACTTGTTACATGCAATCATTACCCAGTTAATTGGATCCGTATTAATCCGATTTTCATTTCAGTCCTTGTTTATGATGGCATAATAAAATTTAAAAAGAAAATTTTAAAGCCACCGTAATAAGAATAAAATCTTTTACGTTTATTTGAAACAGGGAATCTGGCAATCATGGAAGATTGCTAACTCCTTTTAGGAGTGTATTTAGGTTTCATGGAGGAAACAGGTTATGGGTTTACGAATTCAGACCAACATACAATCTCTTCACTCACAGCGGGCGCTGTCCATTTCAACAATGGCAAATGATTTATCAATGGAAAAATTAAGCTCCGGATTTAGAATCAATAGAGCTGCAGATGATGCAGCCGGACTTGCTATTAGTGAAAAAGTTAAAGCAGATATCCGAGGCTTAAATATGGCCAAAAGAAATGCAAACGATGGTATTTCAATGGTTCAAGTAGCCGAAGGTGGTATGAATGAAATTGGAAATATTTTAAACCGCTTAAGAGAGCTCTCTGTTCAAGGTGCATCGGATACCATTGGGAATAATGAACGTAATTTTATCAATAAAGAATATACGGCTTTAAAAGATGAAATCGATCGTATTACAAATTCAACTGAATACAACGGAAGTTTATTATTAGTTGGTTCCAATGCAGAAGACAAAATTCCAGATGCAAAAATGTTGGATCGTGCGAATACTCCTCCATTTGAAATTCAAGTTGGTAAAAACTGGTATAAAGATGTTGACTCACAAGGTTTAGACGATCCTTTTGGAAGAAATCCAGTTAACATTATTCGAATTAAGTTTGATCAAATTGACACAAGTACTGTTGGACTAAAATTAGGACGTGGTAACGACAATACAGAAGAATCTATTGGTGTTTATCAAGAAGGCGAAAAAGATTCTACTATTTCAAAAAATAGAGCTCAAAGATCCATCGCTAAAATTGATGATGCTATTAATACGATTGCTGGTTTTAGAGCAGATCTAGGTGCAATTCAAAATCGTCTAAACTCTACTATTTCAAACTTAGCAATTCAAAGTGAAAACTTTTCTGCAGCGAATAGCCGTATCCGTGATACCGATTTTGCTGAAGAAACAACAAGAAATACGCAAAGTAATATTCTTAAACAGGCTGGTGTTGCTGTTCTTACGCAAGCAAACCAATCTACAAGTGCAGCACTCCGTTTGTTAGGCTAATACCATTAAATAGCTTTCTAATTTTTTTAGAAAGCTATTTATTTATTTTGGTAAATCAATTTTTAATAAATGAAAATGATAGCTAAAATAGCATTTATTTTTTTTAGATTAAATTAACAAATCATGATAAAAATTTCTTATAAATAAAATTTTTTTGTAAAAAATACTTAAAGTCTTTTTTAAAGTATAAAAATATTATATATGTTAATTTATCGCTTGATTTTATTTTGTGTATCTTAAAAAAATATTTGCAACAAAATATTATTAATTTAGTGTAATTTATTTTATAAATAGGAATAATATAATGAATTATTCAGAAAATAATGAAATTTCTAACTTCTTTTCAAAAAAATTTATTGAATTATCAAAAATGGGGGGGGATATCAGGAGAATATTTATGCTGGGACAAAAACTCAAATTAAATAACCCAGATATAGATTTGATTGATTTATCTTTAGGAAATCCTGATTTAGAGCCTCCTATTCAAATAAATAATTTACTTATTCATTTGCTTTCAAATTATGAAAAAGGTTGTCATCGATATATGGATTCTGCTGGATTAGAAGATGCGCGTACCTTTTTAGCAGCCGAATTAACAAAATCTGAAAAAGTAAAAATTTCAAGTAACTCTGTTTATTTAACAGTAGGAGCTGCAGGTGCCATTCAAATTCTTTTAAGAGCATTTTTAGATAAAGATGATGAAGTTATTATTTTTAGCCCCTATTTTCCTGAATATATTCCTTATGCAGAAAATTTTGGTGCTAAACCTATTATTGTAAAATGTGATGATTCTCATCAGCCTAATATCCAAGACTTTGAAAAAAAAATAACAAATAAAACAAAAGTTGTTATTATGAATTCACCTAATAATCCATCTGGAATTGCCTATAGTAGAGATACACTAGAAAATATTATCAATGTATTAATGAAGAGAAAAGAAAAAAATGGCCAGGTCATTCAGCTTTTATCTGATGAGCCCTATAGTAGGGTTATTTATAAAGAAGAGAAAATTACGCCCTTATTGAGTTTGTACCGTAATACATGGCTTGTCCGCTCCTTTTCAAAAGATCTTGGACTAGCTGGAGAACGCATAGGTTATATTGCTTGGCGAAATGATCCTGCTTTTGCAGAAGCATTAAATGCATTTAGAAACTCATCGCGTGTTTTAGGTTTTGTAAGTGCCCCAAGGCTAATGCAGCGATTAATTCCTTTAATGTACAATACAAGAATTGATGTTAAAATTTACGAAAGAAGAGTGGAAGCTTTTGTTAAAATATTACGAGCAGGTGGTATAGATGTAAATCTCCCTGATGCCGGTTTTTTTGTTTTCCCTAAAACACCAATTGTAAATGACAGAAAGTTTTGTGAAGATCTTGTAAATGTTGGAGTATTATGTGTTCCTGGCGCTGCCTTTGGTTCTCCTGGATACTTTCGAGCTTCCTTAACGCAAGAACAAGACATAGTTGAGTTGGCTGCTCAACGGATTGTAGAATTTACTAAATCTAATAATTATGTATAGTTAAATTAATTTTAATTTTTTTTGAAAGAAAGATTTGACAACTCAGATCCTGTTGTGTAGCTAGATGTTCTCGCTGCTAGCGAAAAGTCTCAGAAATGAGAAAAATCGAGCAAAGGTAAGTTATTTGACAAGAGAAGAAAGCAAAAACAGAGTGCGGTTCCATGGTTTTAAGTAGATTTTCTCGCGAGAGGAAAAGGAAAGAAATCAGGTTCCGTAAAAAGAACCGTCAAGATAGTAAAAAAAG
>NZ_JBIPMD010000304.1:0-3326 GCF_044369315.1 Silvanigrella sp. | reverse complement strand
AAAGTAAATTCATATGAAGAATTTTTAGAACATGAAAAAAAAATAATCGAAGATTTTTGGCAATTTTCTATTAAATATCAGGATTTTCATAAACATTGGTATGATCATACCATGGGAAATCGTTACATGAGTGATTATCAGAAAAATAAACTAAAAAAGCTTCCTGTTACTTTTTGTGGATATAATATCTCAAATTTTGATTTAATGGTAATTGAACAACGCAGTTTAATACATTTTATTACTTGTCCAATTGAGGATTATGTTAAAAATTTAGGTAATGATTCATATAGATATAAATATGCATCTGATAAAGTTTTTGATCTTATGAATTTTATTTCGAATTATGATAATAAAAATGCTAGAGTTGGCCTTGATATTATTGCACGGGCTATGGGGTTAGGCGGAAAAATGTCCGGAATGGACGGTTCTTTGGTTGCAGAAGAATATTATTGTCATCATTCTTCCTCAAAAATTGAAGAATATTGTGCTATAGATGTATTGATTTCTTATGGCGTTTTTTTATCAATTCAAAAATTTAGAGGTATTTTATCGGATGAGCAGTTTAAAGACTGTTTACTTCATTTTGAAAAATGGCTTTTAAAAGATGGAAAACCGTTAAATTACCGTGAATTAGTTAACGAAAGCACAAAATTTTTTAATTATGCTAAAAAAACTTAAGAGAATCCCCCTTCGTCCGATAGTTGTCACTGAGGGGTTACAGGAGTATAGAGGTCTAAATACGCAATCTCAATCTTTCTTAGAGTTTCGTATTCGTGATTGGATAAAATATATTTAATTTAATGATTTTAGTTGTTTGAGGAGGCATTTATATGTCAGAAGAACATGGGTTTTCTAAAGGTTTAGCTGGAGTAGTTGCAGATGCAACATCTGTAAGCCAAGTACAAGGTGAAGTAGGTAGATTAATTTATCGTGGTATTCCTATAGAAGAACTTGCAGAAAAATCTACTTATGAAGAATGCGCATTTTTCTCATTATATGGAAAAATGCCAAATCAAAATGAATTAAATAAATTTACAACAGAAATGAAAGCAAGTCGCGTTTTACCAAAAGCAGTTGAAGCTGTGATTTCTGCTGCCCCACGTTCTGCGCATCCAATGGCAATTCTTCAAGCTGCTATTTCTGCAATTGGTTTTGAAGAGCATCCTGTTAACTTAAAAAATGAAGAAATGAATATTCATAGTGCTACTAAAATTATTAGCCAACTCGCAACAGCGGTTGCTCGTATTTCAAGAGAGCGCCGTGGGCTTGAGCCAGTAGCTCCAAATACAGATTTATCTCATGCAGAAAATTTTCTTTATATGCTTAATGGCGAAATTCCAAATAAAGATGAAGCTCGCATGTTTGACGTAGCTCTTATTCTTCATTTGGATCATGACTTTAATGCATCTACTTTTGCGGCAAGAGTTGTTGCTTCTACAGAAGCAAAACTATCACTTTCTATTTCTGCTGCAATTGGAGCTCTTTCAGGTCCACTTCATGGTGGTGCCAATGAAAAAGTTCTTGAAATGGCAGACTCTATTGGGGCGCCTCAAAATGCAAAAGCATGGGTTGCGAATGCACTTGCAACAAAAGCAAAAGTAATGGGATTTGGTCACCGTGTTTATAGAACAATGGACCCAAGAGCAAAAGTATTACGTGGTATGCTTGAAAAACTTGTTGCTACAAAAAAAGAAAAAGATACTTACGAAACACTTCGTATTGTTCATGACACTATGATTGAAGAATTAAGCAAAACTTCTAAAGACTATATTTGGCCAAATGTGGACTTTTGGTCAGGAGCTCTTTACCGTTTAATGGGAATTGAATCTATTGATTTTACTCCAATCTTTGCTGTTTCTCGTGTAGCGGGATGGTCATCCCATATTATCGAAATGTGGCGTGATAATCGTATTTATCGTCCAGCAGCAAAATATATTGGTCCTGCAGATGAGAAATATGTAGATATCAAAAACAGAAAATAATTATCTTTTTAGTACTTTTGTATTATAGAATTGAGTTCATAGAGGAATAAATCTATGAACTCTTTTTTTATGAAATAAAAATTTATTTTTAAAGGATATAGGATGAAAGAGCCATTTAATAATGTAACAAATCCTGTAATTTCTTTTGAAAAATATTCTCTATCCGTTGGTTTTATATCTCCCATTCGTGATCTTTCTTTCAGTATTAATGAAGGAGAATCTGTAGCGATAATTGGACCTGCTGGTTCTGGAAAGAGTATGGTTTTATCTGTTATTGCTCAGTTTATTTGGGAAATGGATAATAATTTATTATTAAGTTCCTTTAAGCAAAGCGGTGATATTAAAATACTTGGAATTCAATTATCAGGTAAAAAACCATCAAATGATATTTTAAAAAAAATATATTCACAAATTGCACTTGTTTCTGAAAAAAGTGCGTGGCTTCCTGTCTCAATTGCAGAAAACTTTGCGCTTTCACAAAGTTTAGCTGGAATAAAAGATGTATTAGCATTTCATGAATTAATAGATACTTTACCTATATCTCAACATAATAAAGCTTTAATCGACTCTTTAGCTGAGTTATTACCAAGTCAAGTTGAACTTCCTTTTTTACAGCAATTAGCAATTATTAGAGCTTTAATTCGCAAGCCCAAAATTTTCTTATTAGATGATGCTTTTTTACGAATGGATCCTGTAATGTTAAAACAAACTGAAAATTTAGTATTAAATATGAGCGAAAAAACAACTCTCGTATGGGCAACAAATGATTTATATCAAGCAAGTAGAGTAACAGATTGGACGTTATTTATGCGTCACGGAACAATTGTTGAGTACACTCAAACAGCGCAATTTTTTACAACTCCAACAACTCAAGAGGCAGAAAATTTTATTGCTGGTAGAGATGATGTTTAGTTACTTATTTTAATAAAAAAGAATCCCAAATTTCTTCTGTTGGTAAGGCTTGTTTCACATTATTTAAACTATGTCTTAAATTCGAGGTTTCTAAATAAACGATTTTACGAGCTCTATTAACTCCTCCTAAGGGACGCATTTCTTCTGTACCATGCCATGGTGTAAAAGAAAGATCCTCACAAAATTTCATTGCTTTATCCGAGTCTGGTTGTTGTTCCTTTGGCAAAATTAAAGTTGCTACTTTAAATATATTATTCTTTCCATTCCATGATGGAGTCCACTCAATAGTAGAATCTTCTATTGGCATTGCTTGGGAATGTGTCCTCCCAATAAGTGATTTTTACAAAGCATAAATCCAGAATTAAATCTCCTTTTGAGGAGGAGATTTAAATGGAGATGGAAAATAGACTTTTAAAATTGTCAGAGCAAGTT
>NZ_JBIPMD010000302.1:0-3330 GCF_044369315.1 Silvanigrella sp. | reverse complement strand
TTGAAGTTTACTACAATCGTGTTAGAAAGCATTCGTCGAATGGATATCTGTCTCCAGTTATATTTGAAATAACTAGACCAATGAAAAAGGTCGGTTAATTGTGTCTATAAAATTGGGGGAAGATCACAACTTCCTATATCGATGTGCAAGTTCAAGAACCAAAATTTGAATTTGATCCTGGGCGTTTTCAATTAAAAATGGGTGTCCTTTAATTTTTTTCTAATATCTTTTCTTTATTTTTTAAAAAATGCTAAATCATAATAAAATTACAAGTCTTAATTTAAATTAGATTTGTATTTATTATTACTAAAGGAAATAGATATGATAACAAATACTTTATCTTCACCAAAACTTATAAAAATAGAAAATTCCGATACAATTACCGAAAAATCTGTATTTGAATTATTTAAAAGAACTGAAATTTTAAATGAAATGCGTTATAACTTATTAAAACCAGAAAATTTTGGAATTATTAAATTAGAAATTGATAAAAATGCTTTAAGAAAAGGTATTTTTAAAGTCTCTGAAATTGAGTGCATTTTTTCAAATGGCTCCGAATATTATCATAAAGCAACAAGTCAATTATTTTACTCTATTGATATAAAAACATTAAATTCATTAGAAAACGATGGATCTTATATTTTTATTACAATTCAAGACTATTATCTTGATTCTGATAATATGCAATATTATTTACCAAATCAAAAGCACTTTATTAGAGAATGTATCAATTCAGAAAATAGTATTTATACAACTGAAAAAAATATCAATCTTGTTGTTGCAAATACACCTCCCACAAATTGTGGATTTTTGCCAATTGCAAAATTGAAATTAAGTAAAAACGGCTTAGAATTAGATGATTATAATCCACCTGTTTTTAATATAAAAACCGACCAAAAAATTATTGCAAAATTAGAAAGTTCAATGGAACTTATCAATAATAAATTTCTCATGGTTAAAAAAGATATTGAAGATAACAAAAGTGAGCTTAATCCAAAAAAATATCACGACCATTTTATAAAAATTAAGCATCTATCTAATTCATTAAATATGATGGAACAGGTATTAAATGAAGATCATATTTTACCCAAAGATTTTTATTTAACTTTGAATAAAATATTTGCAAATGTTATTTCAATTAACACCAATATCAATTTACCTAAATTACCTGATTTTAAATATTTAAATATTGAAGAGTATTTTACTTCATTAATGGATCTTATGAATGAAATTTTAAATAAAGAAATTTCTGAAAAATATAAGTTATATTTATTTACCAAAAAAGATAATTTGTATTATTTAAAACTTCCAAAACAAAACTCCTCAATTTACAAAATTGCTCTTAAAAAACCTGCTCGTGTTTCAGATGCTCAATTAATGGAATGGCTTCATGCTTCTCTTATTTGTGAAAAAAATGAATATCATTTTATGATTGAAAAACGCAGTTTAGGCTATGAACGAAAACATGAGCATGCAGATATTGAGATTAATTTAAAAAATGAATACTTATTTTTTAATGTAAAACTTGCACCAGATCAGGCTTTAAATGACAACACACTTGTCATTTCCCAAAGCAACTCGAAGTATAGTTTATTTGAACCCGATGCCATTGTTCTTTATTGGGAAATGAAGGGGTAGGTGAGTTAGGGGTTTATATAATTTTTAGTTACAAACTTTAGTTTTGAAAGCTTCTTCAACTTGATTTACTTCAGATTTTAATTTATTTTTTTCTGACTTTAAACTTTCAAATTTTTCTTGGAGATTTTTATATTTTTCAAAGTTTTTTGATTTTTCTAAAATTTTAAAATTTTCAAATCGAGTAATAAATTCGTCAACTTTATTTAAATCAATTTTTAATATAGCAATATTGGCTTTTATATCACAAGGATCTGTATATTTTTTTAACCTATCTGGAATACCTTTTATTACACTTTCATTTGTATTTAGATCTTTTTCTAAATATTCAATTTCAATTTCATTTCTTGACTGAATTGGAATAACTGTAAAGCGAGGAATTTTTTGCCCTTCTTGTAGTTCTGATGCAAAAATAAAGAAATATTCATTGTCTATATTAACGTTCCAATTGTTTTCTGTATTAATAATATCATTGAGATTTGAGCAATTAGTTCCACCATCATAAGCTTTTTTAATAGCATCAATATTAGAATTTTCAGAAATAGTAATTGAATCTTTTGTATTTTTTACAAACTTACAATTTTCAGACCATCTTTTATCATTTAATTTGTCTTTATTTAAAACTAATTTATATTGAATATCTCTATTTAAAAATCTTCTTACTAATTTAAAATCTAATTCCGTGATATCTACTTCTTTAGGATGATTAGTTGATAAAGTATATAATGAAGTATCTGCATCAGAAATACTTGCTGAAGCTATTCCAGCAAATTTAGAAATAAAAATTTTAATAAAAGGAACATCATTAACTTTAATTTGTGTTGCTGCTAAATATATAGAAGATGATTTTTTATCTTTATCATCCTCATTTGCTATAAACATTTTTTCACCAGGAAAAGTTAAATTCACCTTTTGATCGGTTCCTACAGAGGATTTAATAATATACCCACTTTTATCTGCTTTTGGAATTTGATAAATATTTTCACCATGTATAAATCTATTTATTGTAATGTCACACTTAGATTTTGCAGGCAATTCAATTGTATTATTTGAACTACTCTCATCTAATTTTAATTCTATTTTGTCATTTTTATAATTTGTATCAGGACAATTTATATCTAAAGAAACAGGTAAATTTGCAACTTTTACACTATCTATATTTTGATTTGCTGAAAAATTAATTTTAAGCATTTCTCCATTATATTGATTGCCATTTTTTTGTTTATTTTTACCTTCCATTTTAGAAACACCACAGCTAATAAATGCTAATGAAGTGATTCCATAAATTCCAAACTTTATTAATTGATTCATTCTAACTCTTTCTCCATGTTATTTATGTTACATTTAAATTTTATTTTTTCTAGAAGTCAATATTATTCATTTAATTAGGTTTTATTCCCCTGAATTCAGATATATGAATGATTATCAGGTTGTTTATAATATTTGCTGATAAAAACGCAGAATAATTTTTTAATTCATTTTTGTATAAAAGGTTTTCTGCAGCTTGAACTTTAATATTTGCTCTTTCCTTAGGGTCAGGATTTGCTTCTGTTTTGAATAAAACTTTATCCTCTACGAGATCATAATGGATATCATTAGATATTGTAAATTTTTTCAATGTAATATCACAAGTTCCTTTGTTCGGAATTTCAAAATTACTTTTTTCATTGTTAATTTCTATATCATCTTTTGAAT
>NZ_JBIPMD010000303.1:0-3330 GCF_044369315.1 Silvanigrella sp. | reverse complement strand
AATCCATTTTTCTTTAAAAATCATATATTTTAAAATAAATATTTTCTCAATCATACCATCATTTTTTAAATAAAACCAAATAATGATTTTTATTTTATTCCTTCTCAGCGATAATGTAATCGCAATATTTTTATTCAATTGTTACCTTATATCTTCCTTAAAAATTTTTTATTAATGAGGATTTTAATTATGCTGAATGTATTTTATTCCAAATTTGGCAATCTTTCTTATTATAACACGATCTCAAATTCAAATCATTGCCTTTTATTTATTCATGGACTTTCTTGTAGCAAAGAGATTTTTCACCATTTAATAAATAATTTTTATGGTGACTTTAGAATTCTATCCATTGATCTTCTTGGGCATGGAGAAATGAGAGAATATTGGTATAAATCAGTCATGAATTTAAAAGTAATAAGCCCCAAAGAATGTTTTGAAAAGCATAGAAAAAAAATAAAGTTACTAATAGAAGAAGATCCTGGTATTCAAATAAATTACTTGAAAGAAAATTTTGATGATATTACCTTATTATTTAAAAATGTAGGACATGCTGTTTTTTGGGATAAACCTGAAGAAGTAAAAAAAATAATTTATACCTTTTTTACTGTTATTTTCTATATATAGCTTTAAATAAGTTTATTTTCTTTCTCAGAAATTTTAAATTTTTAACCAAATTATGGAATGGTAAAATTAATAATGTATACTAAATTTTATGGGTATGTGTAAAAATAGAATTTTGAAGAGACATTTTTCAATTTTTTTTTAAAGTATTAATTTTATGTATAATAAGGAGAGTTTTAAAAATGAATATTTCATTTATAGGTTCAGGTAATGTAGGCGGAACTCTTGCAAAAAAACTTTTTCAAAAAGGTCATAAAGTATTTTTTGGTGTAAGAGATGTAAATTCAGATAAAAATATAAATTTAAAGAAAGAATTAGGAATTTCAATAGAAATTAATAGTATTATTGATTCTATATTAAAAGCCGATATCATTTATTTAGCGACACCCTGGAATGCTGTTGAAGATTTGATAAAATCTATTTCGAGTCATCTTAAAAATAAAATTTTAATTGATTGCACAAATCCATTAAAAAAAGATTTGAGTGGATTAGAAGTAGGACACAATACATCTGGATCTGAAATTATTCAAAATTTGGCACCTGAATGCCTTGTTTATAAATCATTTAATACAACTGGATTTAATATAATGGAAGATCCTATTTTGGAAAATAGAAAAACAATTATGTTTTTTTGCAGTAATGATCAAAAAAATAGAAATGTTGTTGCAAAATTAATAGAAGATATTGGCTTTGAATCTTTAGATGTAGGACCATTATCTAGTGCACGATTATTAGAACCTTTTGCCTTATTATGGATACAATCTGCATATAAATTTGGAATGGGCCGAGATTTTTCTTTTGGAATTCTAAGAAGAAAATGAATTTAAAAAAAATACAATAAAGCTCAAACTATCTACAAATGAAAAAATGAAATCTACTCAAAATTTAAAACTCCTTAAACTTGTTAAAACTTAAAACCTGATCAACTGAAAACCTTGGTTTGCGAGGCCAATTGCCAGGAGCCTCTGGTCCAACAGCAATTAACATAACAGGTACATAACGATCTGAAATTCCAAGAACCTTTTTAACTCCTTCGGGATCAAAGCCCACCATAGCTCCGCTAACAAATCCTTTTGCTTGAGCCGCAATCATAAGATTCATGCCCGCTAAAGAGGCCGAGCGAATGGCTTCATCTCGGACCAATTGTGGATTATCTTTATACATTCCTGTTGCCATTCCAAGCCAACCATCATGAGATTTTTGATCAATAGATCCTGATTTAAGCATGGGGGGCAATAGCTTCGGCAAGTTTATCGATACCTTTGAGATCACCTAATACGACAAACGTAACAGCAGCATCGGATATTTTCTGTTGTCCAAAGGCAACAGCTTTGAGTTTTTCCTTTATATCCTTTTCAGTAACAGCAACAAATCTCCAGTGTTGAATATTAAAAGAAGACGGGGCCTCGCAAGCATAACCAATAAGTTCACGAATATCTGATTCGCTCATTTGTTTTGTATTGTTAAAATTGTTTGCTGAAGTACGTTTTTTTAAAATTTCTAATGCAGATGACATGGAGTTCTCCTTTATATGAATAAATATGATACCACTATTTTTATAAATTCTATTTCAAATTATAATATTATTTACTAGCATAAAATCCTATAAAAACAATCTTATCATAATGAAAATACAATATAAAACAAAATAATTTAGGACTTCTAAAGATCATTTGTTACTTCAAATTAAAAAACACCTTCCTCGTTATTAAGGATCGGCTCTATTTAAAATTTTTATTGCCGTTGTAGAATTCGTAGTGCTTTTAGCAACTCCCAAGAAATCATTACTTGAGTTATTCTCCCGTGGAACCATTTCCCAATTGACCATTTGAATTATTTCCAAAACATTGGACTGTTTGAGATGTAGTAATGAAGCCATATGACCTCCTTCACCACTAGATACAAATGTTGCACTTGTTGAAACCAATGTAGGAGAAGCGACAGATAAAATGCCGCCCCAACATTTTAATTGATTTGCAGTTGAAACAGAGCAACTTGTAAAATCAGCGCATGAAAAAGAAAATGACGTACCACCTGTAACTGGAGATACTCCGCTTGAACGAACAGTTGTTGTCCCATCTCCTAATTGCCCGCTTGCATTATCTCCCCCAACATTTAATAGTACCATTTCTCATAACAACACAGCCACTTGTATCACCTAAACTTATCAAGCCATATTCCCCACCATTCGTTGTGTAGGAAGGAACAAATCCAATTTTTATAGAATAGTTTACAAGTTCATCAAGTGTATTAAAGGTGTTTTCTGATAATGGAATTGTAGGATCATTTAAATCGTAAAGTTGATTGCAAGAAATTGAAAACACAGAAATAAATGAAAATATGAAAAAATATTATATATTCACTTGAAGTCCTTTATATTAAAATAATTTTAGTTCATATTATTATATTTCTTTATAAATTTTAGTCAAATAAAACCTTTTAATTGATTTAAAAAAATTTTTATTTATATTAAATTTTATATCAATTAAATTTTGAGACAAATTTTAGATACTTTAAATTTGACAATTTAAATGCAATATTTTCCTAAAATAAAATCTTTTCTGATATAAATATTTTTATTATTAATGCCAGTTAAGAGTTGAGAAAGATATTGTGAAGATTGAAGAAATAGCTCCAATTTGTTAGTTAATTGTTGCTTAAAAAAAAGTAACAAAGGAGCTACCAATGGATTGGCAGAACCAACTCATC
>NZ_JBIPMD010000095.1:0-11137 GCF_044369315.1 Silvanigrella sp. | reverse complement strand
TAAAGACTGCACATTTTTAAAATAATCAAAAGTTTTATCAACAATATTGATTAATTTTTTCTGATTTATATCTAAAATAGGATCGTGATAAATTTTAGGACAGCAAATTAAAAAATGAAAAGGTTCATCAAATATTTTTTTTAATACTTCTAAATTAGCAATAAAATTTTTCTTCGATAAAAGAGTCCAAAAATCCATAACTATAATTATATTTTTTTTATGATTTCGAGATAACCACTTATAAAAAAAATTTAAATCATCATAATCAGAGCGTATTATTTCTTCAGGGAAAATATCTAATAATGAAATTGTTTTTTCTTGAGGTGATATTTGAATATAAAACTCTTTTATTCCATGATCTTTTTTCAGTAAATTAGCGCATTCTGCGGCTAAATTTAAATCTTTAAAGCCCCAAAATAAAACCCCAATCTTCATGGTATCCCCTATTTTTTTACTTCACTGAATGCAGGATTTAGAGCCTTTTTATTGAATTTATTTATTATACCAGCATCACTCAAAAGCCAATCTAATAGAGAAATAGCCGACTCATTCCATTCAAAACTTTTACCATGAGCTTTTTCTACAATAAATTCTCGAGTGGATTTTGCTTTATTCAAGTTTATATAAAATTCAGAATCCTTATTATCTATAAGCATTTTTTCAATTTGTTTTGCCCAAATTGCTAAATAACCATTATCTAAACCACACCAAAAATTACTTGGAAGCATACCAGGTGAAAAATGCTGATCAACTGCAGTAGATGTTCTATAAATAACTGGCGTTCCACTTAAAGCAGCTTCTAATGGAGGGAGACCAAATCCTTCCGCAACAGAAGGATGAACAAGAAGAGAAGACAATCTATATAATTCTGCTAATTCGAAGTCAGACAAGATTGGAAAAATAATTGTTTTTAAATTTTCAAAAAATTTAATTCTTCCAATTTCTTTAGGAACACATTTTTTTAAATATCCTGATATTTCCTTTTGATCCGCTCCTATTCGAATAAACCAAATATTTAAAGATGAATCTGTTGCTACTTTCATAACTGCTTGAGAAGCAATATCCCAGCACTTATATTTTTGATTTCTTCCAACACCTAAAACCCAATTGCCTTGTATTATTTTTTCAATAAATAAAGCTAATTTTTCAGAATCTTTTTCAAATGTAACTTCATCTAAAAATTTTTTACGTAAGGAAAAAAGAAGATTATTATCTGTTATTCTAGATTTGCTTCCAAAGTGCAGATCAACCGCATCACCAATGACATATAGTGGAGCTGTTCTTTTTTTAACTAAACCTTGCAATATTTTAGCAGAATGAGTTGAAACAGTTGTAACAAAAGGCAAGCGGGATAAAGCTCTTTTAACTAAAAATCGAAACTGTCTTTTAAAAATAAAGCCAACACCTTTCACAGGCATAAATGGAATACTATCATGAACAACTTGAATGACTCTTGATGACATATTATTTCTAGAAACAAATAATGGTCTATCAAAATTTGCTGGAGCAAACCATATCACTTGGTTGTTTGTGAGTTTTTGAATTCTTTTTAACGCAAAAGTAGGCCAAAGCCATATTGGCTTATCATAAGACTTTTGTAGAGCGCCGGGGCCACCACTCCAAAACGAAACGATATTTGGATATTTATGTACCAATTCAAGAACCCATTGAGCAGGTTCTGACTTAGAAACAATTAGGATTTTTAATCTTTTTTTATTTTTTGTAAAAACGATTTTTCTATTATCTAACTCTGCAGCTAGAGCTCTAGTTAAACCAATAACAAATCTTGAAATACCTGAAACAACACCTGACTGTGCAGACCTTGAATCGATAGCAAGCCAAACAATATCTGAATTATCCTTAAAGTTAGCTTCTTCTAACAAAGTCAGCTGAGAAGTCATCTTTTGCACACCATCTTTAAGATCAAAGAATAAAAAAGGAAGAGCTAAAAAACCCTTCCATTAATCCTAGCACAATAAACAGATTAAAATTTACTATGAACGACTGCAACAATCAAAAAAATTACTTAAATTATAAAATTCGAAATTTTATAAAGATTTTTTGTCTTGAGAGTTTTTGCCCATGTGCAATTCCGCTGCTTCTAATCTTGCAATAGCTCTTAATTTTGAGGCTTCAGCTCTTTTAATATCTATATGCTCAGATGCTTTTGCAATCAAACGATTTTCAGCTCTTTCAAGAGAAGATTTTGCCCTTTCAACATCAATTTGAGAGGCATCTTCCCCAACATCAACTAATAAAGTTACAGAAGCGCCTGTAATTTCAGCAACACCTCCTGCGACTTTAAAAAAACCTGAGACGTTATTTTGAGTGTAAACAACAACTCCCGTTCCTACTGCAGAAACCATTGGCGCGTGACCAGGCAAAACCCCGATTATCCCGTTTTCAATAGGTAAATACAATTCGGTAACGCCAGACAGATCAAGAAGACGCTTGTAAGGAGTTAAAATTACAACTCTCATATTGCCTTTTGTTTCGACCATAATATTTTAATACCCCAAATTAGACGGAAACTCCCATCTTTCTTGCTTTT
Source organism: Silvanigrella sp. (assembly GCF_044369315.1). Lineage (NCBI taxonomy): Bacteria > Pseudomonadati > Bdellovibrionota > Oligoflexia > Silvanigrellales > Silvanigrellaceae > Silvanigrella > Silvanigrella sp. The sequence continues at coordinate 8,586 of NZ_JBIPMD010000095.1, read as the reverse complement.
TCAATTGCCTCGTCTATACCACCAACCATGTAAAATGCAGATTCTGGTAAATGATCCCATTTACCTTCGCAAACTTCTTTAAAGCTACGAACGGTATCTGAAACTTTAACATAACAACCTGGATTGCCTGTAAATACTTCAGCAACATGGAATGGCTGAGAAAGAAAACGTTCTATACGACGAGCACGGGCAACAACAAGTTTATCTTCTTCAGAAAGCTCATCCATACCAAGAATTGCGATAATATCTTGTAACTCTTTATAGCGTTGTAATATTTGCTGAACTTTACGCGCTGTATTGTAGTGTTCATCTCCAACAATTTGAGGATCAAGAATTCTACTTGTCGAGTTAAGAGGGTGCACAGCTGGATAAATTCCTTTTTCTGTTAAGGAACGATCTAGGTTAGTTGTCGCATCAAGGTGAGCAAACGCTGTTGCAGGAGCCGGGTCAGTATAGTCATCTGCAGGAACATAAATTGCCTGAACAGAGGTAATAGAACCTGTATTCGTTGAAGTAATACGCTCTTGAAGATCGCCCATTTCTGTTGCTAAGTTTGGTTGATAACCCACAGCAGATGGAATACGACCAAGTAAAGCGGAAATTTCTGCACCAGCCTGAGTAAAGCGGAAAATATTATCTACGAAAAATAAAACGTCTTGATTTTGTTCATCACGGAAATATTCTGCAACAGACAAACCAGAAAGAGCAACACGTGCACGCGCTCCTGGCGGCTCATTCATTTGCCCATAAACCAGAGCCACTTTATCAAGAACTCCAGAATCTTTCATTTCATGATAAAGGTCATTACCTTCACGAGTACGCTCACCAACACCAGCAAATACAGAATAACCGCCGTGTTGTTTAGCAATATTATTAATTAATTCCATAATTAATACTGTTTTACCAACCCCAGCTCCACCAAAAAGACCAATTTTTCCACCTTTTTGATATGGAGCAAGTAAGTCAACAACTTTAATACCTGTTTCAAGCATTTCAAGTTTTGTACTTTGACGAGTAAAGTCTGGTGCCTTACGGTGAATTGGGTAGTGTTTATCTGATCCCACTTTACCTTGGCCATCAATTGGCTCACCAATAACATTCATAATTCTGCCAAGAACTGCATTTCCAACAGGTACAGAAATTTGTTCTCCAGTATTACGAACTTCAATTCCACGGCAAAGGCCTTCTGTGGAGTCCATAGCAATTGCTCTAACCGTGTTTTCACCAAGATGTTGAGCAACTTCTAAAACAAGATTTTCTTTTTCATTATTAATAGAAGTATTTGTTGTACGTAAAGCATAATAAATTTCAGGCAGGTTTCCATGCGTAAATTGCACGTCAACAACAGGCCCCATGACTTGAATGATTTTTCCTAATCCTGACATAAAAAACTCCAAATTTTTTTAAATTATAGTGCTTCAGCACCGCTTATAATTTCAATAAGTTCCTTAGTAATTGCCGCCTGACGAGCCCTTTGATAAGTAATTTGGAGTTTACGCTCCATTTCCTTAGCATTTCTTGTAGCATTATCCATTGCAGTCATACGTGCACCATGTTCACTTGCTACAGCTTCAAGAAGTGTTTGAAAAATTCTTGATGCCATATATCTTGGAATAACAAATGAAATGAGCTCATCAACTTCTGGCTCAAAAATAGGCTCTGCTTCAATTGAAGTAGTACCAATATGAAGTGGCAAAACAACATCAGACGTTGGAGTTTGTGACATAGCAGACTGGAATTTATTATATACAACAACAAATTTTCCAATTTTACCATCTGAATAAAGCTTACCAAAAGCATCTGATAAACGTGTCGCATTTGCATTTGTTGGTTTGTCAAAATGAGCTGTAATTGAAACAAGCCCATTTTCTGAAACTAAAACAGAAGGATCATTGCAATAATCGTTTTCAGAAACAAATACAGCTTCCTCTTTTGTTTTTGTTAGTAATTTACGTCTTCTGCTTAAAGTCTGTAATGCTTTTTTTCCAATGCAAATTGTTACAACTTTATAGCCCTCTGATTCGAGTTCTGAAATTGTTTTGATTGCATGTTTAGTTACGTTAGCATTATAGCCACCGCATAAACCTCTTTCAGAAGAGATCACAAGAACAGCAGCTACTTTAGAAGAAGACTCATTCATAAGCGGATGATTACATCCGCCGCTAACTACGCCAGCAATTTTTGAAGTAAGTTGTGCTAAGGAATGGGCATATGGTCTTGAATTAACCACATTGTGCTGCGCACGGCCAAACTTCGCAGCAGAAACCAACTTCATTGCTTTCGTAATTTGTTGAGTGCCTTTTACACTTTTTATTTTACTGCGAAGATCCTTAAGACTTGCTGGCATTTGGTTCAAACCTCTTTGCGAAATCGTCAAGGGCTTTTTTAATTTCCGCTTGCAACTCGTTGCTCATTTTCTTACCTGTAGCAATTTCATCTAAAATTTTCTTATGAGTAGCTTCAAAATAATTGAGCATTTGACGCTCAAAAGCACCTACAAAACGCACTTCAATATTATCTAAGTATCCATTAATAGCTGAAAAAACAGTAAGAACCTGTTTTTCCATAGGTAATGGAGAGTATTGAGCTTGCTTAAGCAATTCCGTTAATCTTTGGCCACGGTTAATTTGCTTACGCGTAGCGGCATCAAGATCAGAGCCAAATTGAGCAAATGCAGCCAATTCGCGATATTGAGCTAATTCAAGACGGAGGTTACCCGCAACTTGTTTCATTGCACCAGTTTGAGCGGCTCCACCCACACGAGATACGGATAAACCAGCATTAACAGCAGGACGCATACCAGCATTAAAAAGGTCAGCTTCTAAGAAAATTTGACCGTCTGTAATAGAAATTACGTTTGTCGGAATATATGCTGAGATATCATTAGCTTGAGTCTCAATAATAGGAAAAGCTGTTAAACTTCCTGCTCCTAGCTCATCATTTAATTTACAAGCGCGCTCTAATAAACGGCTGTGTAGATAAAATACGTCACCTGGATATGCTTCACGACCTGGAGGTCTGCGTAGCAATAAGGAAAGCTCACGATAAGCTTGAGCATGTTTTGTTAAATCATCATAAAATACAACCGCATGTTCTCCACGATCGCGAAAGTACTCACCAATTGTACAGCCTGTATAAGGAGCCATAAATTGAAGAGTTGCGGCTTCGGAAGCACCAGCAACAACAATCGTTGTATACTCAAGAGCTCCTGCGCGGCGAAGTTTTTCAACAACCTGTGCAATTGTTGAATATTTTTGTCCAATTGCAACATAGATACATTTAACACCATTTCCTTTTTGGTTAATGATGGTATCAATAGCAATTGCTGTTTTACCTGTTTGGCGGTCACCAATAATAAGTTCGCGTTGTCCACGTCCGATTGGAATCATGGAGTCAATTGACTTAATACCAGTTTGCATTGGCTCATGAACACTTTTACGTGCCATAATACCAGGCGCTTTTATTTCAACAGGAGAAATTTCATTTGAGTTTAATTCACCTAAGCCATCAATAGGCTCACCTAAAGCATTTACAACTCTGCCCAATAACTGTGGACCAACTGGAATGCTATTTACATTTCCAGTGCGGCGAACTTGCATGCCTTCACGAACAGTTTCTGCCCCAGAAAATACAGCGACACCTACGTTGTCTTCTTCAAGGTTAAGTACAATTCCTTTAACCCCGTTATCAAACGTGATAAGCTCACTGATCATTGCTTTTTCAAGGCCATAAATTCGAGCCATGCCATCTGCAATAGACACTACAGTGCCTGTCTCAGATACTTCTGCCTTTTGTCCAAAAGCCTGAATTTTTTGTTTTAATAATTGGCTTATTTCATCAACCCGGATATGCTCCATGAATTCAACTCCTAACTCAAAGACTCTTTAAGATTCAAAAGACGAGAACGCAGACTCGCATCCACGTTTGTATTTCCAACTTTTATAATAAAACCTGAACGTAGGGATTCATCTACCTTTGATTCAAGGATTATTTTTTTATTTAAAACATCATGAAGAACAGAAGAAAATTCGGATTCTCCATTTTCATTTAACTTACTTGCAGAAATAATAGTAGCTCTTGCTACTCCTGCATACTCATCCGCTCTTATTAAAAAGTTTTTTAAAACCATTTGTAACTCAGAAAAACGATGATTTTCTAACATGAGTTTTAAAAAATCAGACAACTCAGAAGGGATTTTTTTATTGACAAATATTTTATTAAGAACTGTATCAAGAAGTTGTTTTTTTTCTTCAATTGACAAAGTTGGATTAATAAAAAATGAAGTCATTTTTTTATTAAAAATAGTCATTAATGTTCTAGAAGCTTCAACGTAGCTTTCAAACAAACTAGAATCGCCTTTTTGAGAAGCTTCAATTGCACATTCAAACAGTGCAGTCCCATAACGTCTTGCGAGAGGGCCAGAAAATTTATTCATAAATAGTAATACTCCACATAAAAGCAGAATTGAAAAAAATTTATATTCAATTGAGCATTTTTATTCCGTCAATCGTCTCTGACTTGAGTTTTGAATCAAGTGTATGCAACTGCTCAGGAGTAAGAGATTTTTCAACTTCATGAAGAGCCAAATTAAATAATTCTTGACGAATTTCTTCTTTGCTACGAGTAATAAGTTCTTTTGCAGCACGTTCTGCGTCTTTTAAGATAGATTCAGAAACTTTGGCAGCATCAGACATAATTTTATCTCGCTCAATTTTTGCATCAAAAAGACTTTGATCTTTTAGCTCTGCAATTTCTTTTTCAAGCGAAGCAATTTGAGCTTCATATTCTTTAACTTTACGTTCAGCCAAAATACTTGCTTCTTTTGCTTCAGATAGACGAGCTCTCAACTCATTTCTATTTTTATCAAGCATCGCAGCAATCGGCTTGCGAGCAAAAAGCACAAGAGCACCAATATAAATTACAAACTGGAAATAGGACCAAAAAACACTATACCAAAAAGATGTTTCACCGGTTCCTGATGCAGCTAATGCAGGAGAAGACTCAATAAAACCTTTATATCCAATAATAGCAAGAACTAATGCAACACCAATTTTTTTATATATTGTTGAAACAAGTTCTTTCACTTGGCTAGGAAGATTTGATTTTGCTTGATTTATTTCGGATGAAAGATGATCCCGAACTTCATTTAGGTAAGCATCAGCCTTTTTTTGATTTTCAGCAATTAAATTATTTGCTGCTTTTTGAGCTGCAGAAATTTCTTGTGCTCTTAAGTTTTTAGCTTCTTCAGCACCTTTTTTTAATTGAGCTAAATATTCCATTTCAAGTTTTTTAGCCCGATCATTTTCAAGTCTTGATGCTTCAGTTGCACCTATAGTTCTGCGTTTACGTTCATTATGAAGTTTTATTGCAGGTCCTATGATAAGTTTTTGTGCAACAATAACACCAACCAAAAAAATTCCAATCTGAATACCAAACCTTATGGCACCTTCAGTGTCATGAAACGGATATATATCTAGTGAGCCTGCCATTTACTCCACCTCAGCGCAAATTCAGCGCGAAGCACTGAATAATCTAAAGAAAATAAAATATCTAAAACAAAAACGGTGTTGTTTAGGTTCGGCGACCCAAGCAGCACCCGCTCGTTCCTGTATCTGGCCTTGTTATTACTGTGAACTTTGAGATTCTGCAAGCCCTCGCTCACATAATTTGCAATTAATTTTAGTATTAAATTGTTTTTTGTCTATATCCTTCAAAAAAATTAGATACCCCAAGTTGATCCGCTAGTTTAAGATGTTCTTGAAGCGTTGTTCTTGAAATTTGCAAAACTTGACTTGCCCTTGTCATTGAGAAGCCCTGAAGTTTTACGGCATAGTAACTCAGACTTGACTTTAAAAATGTATGAGCATCTTCTCCTTGAAGTATCACATAAGAAAAAAATGTTTCTGCACATTTTTCAATTGGCACAATATTTTTGCTATAAATTTCATCACTATTTAGTTGGATGCTATCTAGATACTGAAGGGACCTATTTTTATCTCCATGAAAACCTCCATAATAAGCGGTCTGAACTACGGCATCAATTAAAATTGCTAAACCTAAGGTTTTAGCAATTTGTTTTAATTTTGAAAGCAAATCAGAATCAAAGGCATCTAAAAAAATGGATAATCCGAAATAGTCCAATATATTTTCAATTGCTGATGATGTAGAACTTAATAAAGAATCAGGAGATGGTACTTTATATTTTACAAACCCATATCCGCTACTCAAACATTCTGAATGAATAAAAATAGTTGGTTTTAATGAAGTAATATTAGAATTTGATAATTTATCAATATTTAGAATTTTTGGATCTCTAACTAAATTTATATCAATTAAATTTGAGGTGATCTCATTTTCAAGAAGACCTATTAGAAGCTCCTGAATTTCAATAAAATCTGTTTTAACATGAACATCAAAGCCTTGCCTCGTTATAGAAATAATGTGGCCTATTTCCTCATATAGCTTTTTTTTAATTAAAATAGATATTAACTTTGAACGAGGTGAATGCATTAGAATCTCCTTAATGAAAATACATATTCCTATTTTATATAGTGAATCCTAATGATCTCTTTCTATGTTTTTGATTCAGATTCCTTCGTTTCTAAATTTTTAATAAATATTTAAGAGTTATGAATTTCAAACTCTTGAAAAATAAATCCTTTTTGAAAAACCTAAAATGATAAACATATTTACATCTCTGTATTAGATCTAAGACATTGTTCGTTTGGAAAAACGATCTTTAAAGGATAAGCATCCTTTATAAAACAAAATTGTTTCACGTGAAACAATCACTCATTTATTTAATAATACTAGTTAATTTAATAATATTTTGATTTTTAATTGAAATATTCAATAAACCCTTTAAAACAGCATTTGCAAAAAGGTACTTTTAAAATAAAATATGCCAAGGTTCCAAACAGTGGGTTTAATTTTCCTATAAACAAAATTTACATCAAGCTTCTTAAATATGAGAAAATATATTTAGTAAAAAATGTTTCACGTGAAACAATTGCTTTTAAACTTATGAAAATATTAAGCATATTAAGTTTTTTCTAAATCGCTTGATATAAATGAAAGACTGGAATTAGTATTCATATTTGTTCTTAGGAGAAAAAATGAGCTCTACTTCAACGATTAATGAACCACAGAACTTTGAAAAACAAAAATCTTTTACTCTAAATCAAAAGTATTCTGACCAATCCAAAAATTATTATCAAAACCAAATTATTGAATACATTTCTATTGATAATTTGGATCCCCTTGAAAATCAACCAAGACATAATTTTGATCAAGATAGTTTAGAAGATTTAGCACAGAGCATACGTACCTATGGAATTCTACAACCTATAATTGTATCTACTGATAGCAAAGAACATATCACAATCATTGCTGGTGAAAGAAGATGGAGAGCAGCAAAAATAGTTGGATTAGATAAAGTTCCTTGCATTGTTCGAGAACTACACGATCATTCTAGGCTTGAACTTGCTTTAATTGAAAATATTCAAAGAGAATCATTATCTGCTGTTGAAGAAGCTCAGTCGTATAAACAACTTATTGAAGAACACAACTACTCTCAAGAAACATTAGCTTCCCGCATAGGAAAAAATAGAGCGACAATAGCAAATACGATCCGACTTTTATCTCTTCCAGAGAAAATTTTGGCTGATTTAAATAAACGAGTCATTTCTGCAGGACATGCCAGAGCTCTATGCTCATTTGACAATGAAAAAATGCAATTAAAAGTGCATTCCATCATCGTAAAGAAAAAATTATCTGTAAGGCAAACCGAAGATCTCATTAAATCTTTTAAATCTGAGAAGAATCAAAAAACTCTTATCGATTCCATATCTCCCGATCTTCGTTACATTTGTGATCAATACAAAGGGCATTTAGGGACAAAAGTTAAGATAACAGGAGATACAAACAAAGGAAAAATTGAAATTAGTTACTATACTCTAGATGACTTAGAAAGAATTTCTGAATTAATTCTTGGTAATATTATTACTCCGCCAAAATAAAACGGAGTCACCAAGTTACCCTCTTAAATAATTAAACCTAAATCTGAATAACAAAAGTGATGTTGTGATAGGAAAAGCTATCTATAAAAATAAATTCATACTAAATTATCGTCCCTTTTTTATATTCATAACAATGATAATTTCCCAATTCTTGAAACCCTAAGTTTTTATAAATGCTTACCGCTTCTTTTGATGATGCCGTTAAAGATATATATTTTGCTCCATGATTTTTTGCATAATATAATAAATAACGCATTATGTTAGAAGCATATCCTTGCTTTCTAAAATCATCATGAGTGAGAACATCAAAAATTCCACAAATTTCTTGATGAAAAAACAAAGAAGCAATACATGCCGTTTTATTTCCAGCTTTAATATAAAATAGGTGATAAGGTTTTAGATCTGAAAACCCCAAATGATTCGCTAAATTTAAATAATATTCACGGACAAGTGTCCTCCCAATAAGTGCATTTTACAAACACAATGAATGGAATTAAATTTTTTATAGAGAGTGGTTTTTGATTTTGTTGATAGTATCAAGATAATTCCAAGGTAACCAATCTTTTGG
>NZ_JBIPMD010000094.1:0-11143 GCF_044369315.1 Silvanigrella sp. | reverse complement strand
TTACGGAACCTGATTTCTTTCCTTTTCCTCTCGCGAGAAAATCTACTTAAAACCATGGAACCGCACTCTGTTTTTGCTTTCTTCTCTTGTCAAATAACTTACCTTTGATTGGTGGCGGGGACAGGACTTGAACCTGCGGCCTTCGGGTTATGAGCCCGACGAGATACCAACTTCTCCACCCCGCGTCGTAATCAGTGGTGAAAGGGTTTCTACATGTCGATGGCGGTACTGTCAAGTAACTTCAACTATTTTTTAATAAAATAATATCTATGGGAGACTTATTTATAAAAAAAAAGGATCCTTTCTAAAATAAAGAAAGGATCCGAACAAAATAGTTAAAAATTACTTCTGAAAAAATGAAACTTAGCCAATAATTAAAAGAATAAATTATGCATTCTTAACTACATTATGCAATTTCTGACGTAAAAAATTTGGAAGAGCAAAGGCGCTTTTATGAATGTCTACATTGTAATATTTAGAAGCCTTTTCAATAGCATGAGCTCTTTCAAGATCTATTTTATTGTAAGGGTGCTGAACATCACTCGCAAAACCCCAAGACCAAAAACCATATGGGTAGGATGGAATAGATCCCACCATAGAGTACACAGAAGAAAAAGCTTCCGTTAAATTTCCATAGACTTTAGCAAGATCAAATTTATTTTCCCAAGGAGATTCACACTGTGCCATGACAATGCCACCCGGGGTTAAAATTCTTTTTACTTCTTTATAAAATTCCCCAGAAAATAAACCTACACCAGGCCCAATAGGATCAGTGGAATCTACGATAACAATATCAAACTGAGCAGAAGCGCTTTTTTTAACAAAATCAACGCCATCTCCAATATGTACCTTTGCCCTTGGGTGATTTAAACCAAAAGCAAGCGCAGGGAAAAACTGTCTTGCAGCTTCCACAACTTCACCATCAATCTCACAAAGGACAGCTTCTTCGACACAATCATGTCTTAAAACTTCTCTTAAAGTTCCACCATCTCCTCCGCCAATGACGAGAACACGCTTTGGATTAGGATGCACAAGGAGTGGGACATGCGAAATCATTTCATGATAAACAAATTCATCTCTATCAGAACACATCATAAGGCCATCTAATGTAAGCACTCTACCAAACCCAGTGGATTCAAAAACGTCTACTCTTTGAAAAGGGCTTTGACTTGAATGAAGTACTTTTTTAACATGTAAACCAAACGAAACTTCATCATTGTGACGCTCTTGGTACCAAAGATCTAATGGAGAAGTATTGTCAGATTCAAGCGTGTATGGTATTTTTTTAGAAAACATTTATATTTCCTTTTGATGTTAAGGGCGAGGATCCAATAAAGAGTCCTTTGCTAATGCAAATAGCACCAATGAAGCAACGAGTCCACGAAAATGAACCAAGGCAAGTTAACAAAAAAAAAGGTATCTGCAAAAAATTTATCAGTTGAGAGTAGCAAAAAAAGTTTGAAGTCACTTCCTATTAAAGACACCCAGGTAATTAAAACTTCTCAATTTCTCTTAAATACAAAAATAACGATTATTGGAGGAGGAGGAATAGCTGCAACAGAGCTTCCTAAACTTGCAAGAGAACTTCGCAGACAAGGAGCTGAGGTTCAATTTTGTATTACTGAAAATTGCCTAAAATTTATAGGAATTGAAAGTTTACGTTGGGCTAGTAACAATGAAGTAATTATAAATCCTTCTGGCCTTGCAGAACACATTTGCACATCCGATGCTCTTGTTATTTCTCCCGCAACAGCCGATCTTATTTCTAAAACAAGCAATGGAATTTGTTCTGATGGCGCTACCACTCTAATTCAAAGCGCTTTAGGTATGAATAAAACAATTATTTATTGCCCGACCATGCATGAAAGCCTTTCATTCTCTCCAATTATAGAAGAAAATAAAGAAAAATTAAAAAAAATGGATGGAGTTTTTTTTACCAATCCACGCATTGAAGAAGGAAAAGAAAAACTTCCTCTACCAAATATTTTAGCTATTAATATTTGTCATATCATTAACAAAAGAAAATATTATTCAAATAAAATCAAAAAAGTATTATTAACAATTGGTGGCACAAGAGCCATGATCGACCCTGTCCGCTGTGTTACAAATTTATCAACGGGATCATTAGGAATAGAAGTAGCAAAGACATTTTATGCAATGGGAATTGAAACTACCGTTTTATGCGCGAATACAAATAAAGAAGTTCCAGAATATGATTATAGCAAATTAATTTATCTACCTAATTACAATGAGATGTATAGTTACTTAAAAGAAATAAATTACAATAAATACGAAGGAATATTACATTTAGTAGCAGGTTCCGATTTCACTCCTAAAAGTATTTCGAATTCAAAAATTTCAAGTAAAGAAGAAACTCTAAGAATAGATCTCATAAGAGCAAAAAAAATACTAGATATTGATGACCTTTCTAAAATTCCATTTAAAGCAGCTGCTAAGTTAACATCAGGTAGCGAAATAGAAGGATTAGAAATTGCAAAAAAAATGTTAATAAATAAAAAACTAAATGCCGTTTTGCATAGCACGTCAGAATCTGCATGGAATAAAGAAAAAGAACATCATGGGACAATTCTAAAAAATACAAATGGACACATAGAAGAAACATGTGTAAATGGAAAAAAAGAGATGGCAGTTCAGTTTTATTTATCATTTAAAGATTTTTCTGATAATAAAAATGAATAATTTGTCTTAACGTATTATGTCAAAAAGTATTGTTTGACTTAAAAATCTAGGAACAAAACTATGTCTCAAACTCAAAAAAAAATAATTGAACCCCTAAAAAAAGAACCGGCACATGTTTTAAGAGGCATTTATACATGGACAAATATCATTATTTTAAGTGTATTTTATTCTTCTACAATTATTTTGTTATTTCCATTTGTTTATCCATTTGACAAAGAAAGACACTTTTTACACAAACTTGCTAGTTTATGGGCAATATCTATTGGTAAATTTAATCCTTGGTGGGTATTTAATATTAGAGGTAGAGAAAACCTTGTAAATAAAGATGAGGTAGTTATCTATGTCGCCAATCATCAAAGCCAGGCCGATATCTTAGCTCTTTTTATGCTTTCCACAAGATTTAGATGGTTATCAAAAGCATCCTTATTTAAAATTCCTATCTTTGGATGGGGAATGACGGCTGTCGGTTATGTACCCGTTGATAGAAGTAGCAAAGCAAGTAGTGAAAAAAGCATTAAATTATCAATACGACATTTGAAAAAAGGCACACCAATGATATTTTTTCCTGAAGGAACCCGAAGCAAAACAGGTGCGTTAGGTGAATTCAAAATGGGTGCATTTCGACTAGCAAAATCTCTAAATATTGCAATAGTTCCAATCACGGTTGACGGCTGCGCAGACATGTTACCTAAAGGATCAATTTGGCCTAAAGTAACTCAAGTAACAATAACTGTTCATCCCAAAATTGATTCGAATAATTTAACGGCTTCAGAACTTATGTTAAAAGCTAAAGAAGCAATTTCATCAAAATTAAAATAGGGATTTATAAAAATTTATGTTTATAAAGAAAATAATTTTTCTATTATTACCTGCTTCTATCATTTCGGGATGCCAATCTTATACACAAGAAAACCAAAAGATTAGGCAAGATCTTTATTCTGGAAAATTTGCGCAAGCAACAACCCAGCTAGATGAAAGCTCCATTGCAACAGAGTCAAGAAATTATGCTTTATTTACAATGGAAAAAGGCATGTTACTTTATTTGCAAGGTGATTATAAAAATGCAATCAATCAATGGCAAAAATCGGACCGGAAATTAGATGATTTATATACTACTAGTATTTCAAAGACAACGGCAAGTTTTATAGTTAATGACTCAATATCTGATTATACTGGTGAAGCTCACGAACGATTTTTAATCCCTATTTTTTCTTCTGTTGCTTTTTTTGCAAATAATGATCAAAACAATTCTCTTGTTATGGTTCGAAGAACAAATGACATAAAAAAAGCATTAGATAACGATAATGAAGGCGCAAATTTATTTAAATATGATGCCTTCTCAAATTATTTTTCTGGAATGGTTTTTGAATCAAAAGAGGAATGGGATAATGCAATTATCTCATACAAAAATGCACTTAATAATATTAAAAATAGCTCCTTAAAAACTGCTGAAATACAAATTTCAAAAGATCTTGCACGCCTAGCTGAATTTCGAAATAGGAACGATATTTTAAATGAATTAAAAAAGAATAATTCAAATCTGACTTGGCAAAAACAATCTGAATTATTAAAACAAGGTGAAGTTTACATTATTTATGAATCAGGAAATTCACCCGTTAAAACACCTAAAGATATTCTTTTTCCAACGGATAAAACAGTAGTAAGAGTGTCGTTTCCTGAGTATAAAGATATTCCTTATAAAAATAGATCTTCAGAAGTTTTTATAGGCCAAAAATCGTTTGGCAAGACAATTATAATGGAAGATATCGGAAAAATGGCAAAACAAGCTTTAGATGACAGAAGAGTTCGTGACATAGCAAAAATCGCAGCTCGTGTTATTGCTAAAGATCTTGCTGCACGTAAATTAGGTGAAGAAAGTCCATTAGCTGGTCTTGCTGCCAATGTATTTAGTGTTGCAACCGAAACGGCGGATACAAGAAGCTGGACTACATTACCAGATACAATTCAGGTATTAAGAATTCCTGTTGTAGCATCTAAAGAAACAATCATTTCCATTAAACCAGAATTCGGAAGCACAAATTCTTATAGTGTAAAACTCTCTCCAGGTGAAAAAAAGCTAATTCGATTTAGAACATTTAATTAATATAAATAAAATATAAGTCAAAATTAAGGTAAAAAAATTCAATGGCCTCAAATAATTCTAAAAATATATCATCGATTAAATTATGGATTCAACAAATTGGATTATGGCCATCAGAATTTGCCATTTTTTTTATCTCTGTAATTATATTAATTCCACTTTCATTAGGTTTACTTAGTATTACATCGATCGTTGTTCAAACAATCAATGCAGTCCCTACGGATATAACTTGGCAAAGATTACTTGGTGATCAATTATCTATATGGATTACACCTTTAGTTGAAGGCACAATTTTTGAAAACTCTATTCCATTATCTTTTCAAAAAGATTGGTTTACAATAATTTTTATATTTATAGCATTATTTTATGGTTTTTTAAATTTTTATAGTGATTATTTGTTAAGACATTTAGGCGAAAAACTTGCCAAAAAACTTAGAACAGATATTGCAAATAAATATCTTTCACTCGATTTTCAATCTGCAAATTCTGTTGACGCAGGGCTTCTCTCATCAATGGTAGGAGAAGATATAAGAGAAACTCAACAAACTTTCACTCGATTAATAAGTAGTCTTTTAAAAGATGGATTCACATCATTTATATTATTGTCTTGGTTAATTATTTTAGATATTCAGCTTTTTATTTTATTTATAACGGTATTAATTCCTGCAGGAATTGTTCTTAGAGTAACTAGCAAAACTTTAAAAAGACTCTCAAAACAAGGTTTGCAATTTGAAAGTGAATTACTTAGTGGAATTTTAGAAAGAATGCGTGGTTGGCAAACTATTCAAGTTCACAAAGCAATTCCATTTGAAATTATAAAATTTAACAAAATAAATGATAAAATATATCATGTTTGGAGAAGAGCAACGAGAGCAAGATCTCTTGGAAGTCCGCTTGTTGAGTGGTTTGGAATCATTGCAGGAGCTTTTATAATTATTGCTGCTCTTAGAAAAATATCTAATGGATCACTTGATAGCAATATTTTTATAAACTTTATGCTTACAGTCGCTTTACTGTCTGATAAAATCAATAGAATGACAAGTCAATTAAATTCTACTCGTAAGGGAACAGATGCACTTCAACGAATTCATTCATTTTTAATTAATGAAAATTTCCAAAAAAGAAATGTAATTTCAAAAGATTTAAATTTGATTCATAAAGAAAAAATTGAAAATATAGAATTTAAAAATCTTTCTATTGGAAATGAAATCAATCATATCTTATTTCATAATTTAAATTTAAAATTATCAAAAGGTGCTTTACTTGCCATTATTGGCCCCTCTGGTTCTGGCAAGAGTACTTTAATTCGCACAGTTCTTGGTATTCAAAATTCAATCAAAGGAAATATTTTAATAAATAATGAATATGCAGATGAAAAATTATTTCAAAAATATTCTCATGATATTTGTTTTATACCGCAAGAACCTTTTTTATTTTCAGGAACTATTTTTGACAATATCGTTTATCCAGAAAAAATTATAGCGCCAACTGAAAACGAAATAAAACTCGCAGCAAAAGCTCTCTCATTATCATTGCTTGAAAAGAAAGATATTTTTAGCGACATTAAAGGTCTCTCTGGAGGCGAAAAACAACGCCTTATGTTCACCAGAATATTTTACAGAAAGCCTGGATTAATTATAATTGATGAGGGCACAAGTGCTTTAGATATAGGAAATGAATTAAAGATAATCGAAAATTTAAAAAACCATGTAGAAAATTCAATAACTCTGGTCATTGCCCATAGACCCGCTATTAAAGAATATGCTACTGATATATTGGATTTTTCAAAAACAAAGACATCGCAAATGCTCTCTCCCCTTAGCGATGCGTCTACAAAGGAACTATTATGAACGGTTTATCTTCAATTATATCTGGTAAAAAGAATGAAGGTTCTTCACAATTTATATCAATAAACCCTGCAAATAGAGAAGACATATTAGGAACATTTGCAAATGCTTCCTTAGAGGAATGTAGAGAGGCTTGTTTACAAGCTAAAAAAGGACTTGAAATATGGAAAAAAACTCCAGCCCCAATTCGAGCAGGAATTATTTCAAATTTTGGTAAGTTAATTGAAAAAAATAAAGAAGCTCTTTCGCAAATATTAACAAGAGAAATGGGCAAACCTATTAAAGAAGCTCGTGGAGATGTGCAAGAAGCGATTGATACCTGTTATTTCTTTGTTTCAGAGGGCAGAAGACTTTATGGACAAACTGTACCTAGCGAAATGAGCAATAAAGAACTGTTTACTTACAGAAGACCAGTTGGTGTTTTTGCATGTATTACAGCAGGTAATTTTCCTTTTGCCGTTCCTAGTTGGTACTTTATTCCTGCATTAGTTTGTGGAAACACATGTGTTTGGAAACCCTCTGAAGATACTCCGTATTTATCTCTTGTTTTTGCAGAATTATTATATGCAGCAGGCGTACCTAAAGATGTCTTCCATGTTGTTTTCGGTTCGGGGCCCAAAACAGGGGCTGATTTAGTATCATTAGTAAATGAAGGATTAATCGATAAAGTAGGATTCACTGGCAGCACCGAAGTAGGAAGACATATAGGTGAAATTTGCGGAAGAAATCTTCAAACTCCTTGTCTTGAATTAGGTGGAAAAAACCCACTTGTTGTCATGCCAGATGCCAATTTAGATTTAGTTACGAATGGAATTCTTTGGTCTGGTTTTGGAACCGCTGGCCAAAGATGCACATCTCTTGGTAATTTAATTGCTCACAAATCAATAAAAGAAACATTAATTAAAAAAATAATGGATAAAGTAGCATCCATTCAAATTGGCAATCCGACAGATGAAAATATCTTTTACGGTCCTATGATTGGCGAACGTTTTTTAAATAAACACGTAGAAAATATAAATACTTTAATTAAATCTCATCACCGCGTGATAACTTCTAAAAATGGTGCAATTACAGAACAAAATAAACCCGATCGATTTTCTGGAAATGCAAAATTAGGTTTTTATGCTTTTCCATCAATTGTTGATAACGTAACAGAAAATGATGCTATTTATTCAACAGAAACTTTTGGTCCATTATTTAATATTTTAAGTTTTAGTGATTTAGATGAAGCCATTTATTTATCAAATAAAACAGGCTATGGACTAAGCTCATCAATATATACTTCGGATATCGAATCTGCATATAAATTTAGAAATGAAATATCTGCAGGTATGACAAGTATTAATAATAGTACAACTGGTGCTGAAGCTCATTTGCCATTTGGTGGAAATGGTAAAAGTGGGAACGGTAGTAGACAGTCTGGTATTTGGGTTGTTGATCAATTTACCAAATGGCAATCCGTCAACTGGGATATGAGCGGAAAATTACAACTTGCTCAAATGGATACAAATTATATTAATCCTACAGATTACATTATAAAATTTTAATATATTTAAAGGCAATTATTCACCCATTAATTAATAATAAATATTCTATATTAACGGGCAGGAGTGTGTTCATGCCAATATTTCAAGATCTTAAACAATTTGTCCGCTCTGAGAATGAATACAATCGTTACGAAGCTATTGAAAAGCTTGCTAAGAATTCTCAATCATGGCAGGGAAATTTGTTAATTTGGCAAATAATGGCCCTTATTCCAACAAATGAAGAAAAATCAAAATTAGCTGAATCTTTAATTCTTCCAAATTATCCCAGTAGTGAATGGGCTATCATTTCTTATTTATTACTTAAAGAAACAAATGATAGTGTTTTAAGTAGTTGTATAAATAATTTAGGTCGTTCAAAAATATGTGCTTTTTCAAATAGAATTAGTAAATTTTTTGATAAATCTTTTTTAACAAATAAAATCTTGTACTCCATATATTCTTATGCAGAACAAACGGGAGATGAAAATCTTTCTGATAAACTAGAAAATTCTTTTCATAAAAATTTACCTGATAATTTACTTTCAAAAGGCTTCCATGTTTTTATTAAACTTGGAATCATTAGTGATAAAATTAAAAATATAGCATTTAATATTATCTCATCCGATTTATCAGATGACTTAGACAAGACTTCAATGATTTCTGCTTTATTTTATCTAGCTTTTTCAATGGATAAAAACGATATAAATCATTTTAAAAATCTAAAAAATAATTTAAAAAACATTGAATCTTTCCGATTATCTGAAATTATTTTATCACAAATATTAAAATATGAAAAACTAAACTTTAATGAACTAGCTGCAGAAAATTTTATTAAAAATAGTTTGTATGAAGAAAAGCCTAATTTTATAGGTTATAATTGTTTTGATAACCAAATATTGATAAAAATAACAGAGAGCTTAATTCAACAATCCATTGAATTTAATTTTTCAGAAGAACTTACATCTTCTATTCTTAAACTAAAAAATTTGGGCTGTATTGATATTTTATCTAAAAATAAATCAATCGGCATTTCAGCTATTGAAAAAGATAAAAAGTATTTAGAAAAAATATGGATAACTAATATCCCTTATAAAAATGAATTATTTATAAAATCTGTTATAAATCCTGAACATTTTAAAATTTGGCATAAAAACTCAACGGATATCAGTTTTATTTTTTTAAATTATGACATATTATTTGAATCAAAAACAAATTTATGGCAAGACTTTTTTGATCAATGCTATGATACAAAAATACTTTTAAGTCAAATTGTCGCATTGGCAAATTTAAATACAGAAGAGCAAGACCTCAAAAAGTACTTGCAAATTGAAAATAAAGTTATTCAAAATATAAAAAAATGTGTCCTACGTTTTCAAAATAACGATTCAAAATCATATGAAGACTTTGTTGAAAAAATATATTCGGCAACAATTGGCTGCAATATCTCACCTAATTTTATGAGAGAAATCTATAAAACAATTCCATTTTCTGGAACAAGCTGGGCATTTACGGCAATTGCTTTAAGCGCTCCTCGTTTAGATCTTCATACCATTAGTTTAGCGATACAAAGTGAATTAGAAACGATTCATCAAACCTTAATAAAAGGTAACATGGAAAAAGACGAATATATTCTTGAAGTAACATCAAGGTTTCAATCTATCCTTGTAGGATCAAATCGTTTTCGAATCCCTATTACCCAAAAGACTCTTTCAACATTAAAAGATATTTCTAATTTAATTCAAAATATTCTTGATAATACATCCCAAAATGAGGATGAAACTGAGCTTGAGTCTTCTGATTGGAGCGGAAATTTTTTAACAGATAGGCCTATTTTACGTTGGGGTGCTATTTTACAAGTATGTCTCAACTCTCATTTAACAATGGAAGAAAAAGATTATTACGAAAGATATATTCGTGAAGGATTAAGAGTAGCACCACACGTTGAAAAAAGATGGATTGTAAGAGCACTTGTAAAATTGGACACAGATGACGCCATTAAAGCAATTTTATATCAAGCACTACAACATATTGACCCTGAATTTGTAGAACATACTATTAATGAACTTTTAAATTCAAAACATAAAAGAGCACATCAAGCATTAATTCGTTCTATTTCGAAAAATAATATTTCAAATGAACTCAAAATCAAAATTATAAAGGAAATTTCTTTAGAAAATCCTGAAGAAATATTACAAGAATTAAAAACGTTACAACTTTTAAGGTTACATGAAGATGTCGATTATGCTCTTCAAGAAGCTATTCAAAAAATTTCAAAATTAATTCCAGTATTACCAAAAAAAGAAAACGATAAAGATGTAAAAATATCTTCTCAAGATATCGATCTGATAATAAAATCTTTAATCCCACTCTCCGATTTTTTATCGATTGATTCTAAAAGCGCTTTAAGAACAGCTGAAATGATTTTAATTCAATCAAAAGATTGGGGTAATGAAGCAGTTGATTTGAGCCCAATTGTAAATATGCATTGTAAAGCAGTTGAATTGACCATGCGAGATACTTTCGAAGCTTATACAGATTCCGTAATTCGAAAAGGAGAGTTATCCAAAAAACTCGAATTTTTAGGATATGGAAAAGGCCTTGTTGAAAAAATGACGCTATTTGAAGATTATATTGCAAACCTTCCAACGATCCGTTCCATACCCTATTTTAGTAAATTTAAGTTAAGAAAAATGCTACGCGCTATTTGTCTTTATCGACCTGGAAAACGATTTACCTTAGATGGTCCTAAAGCATTTGCGCTCTTACTTTTAGTTGCTGCAAGAGAAGAATGTCAATTTAATTTAAATAAAATGCTTCAAATTCATTTCACAAATGATTTAGAATTATATGAATTTATTAAATTAGTTCATTCTTTACAAGATAGCAGAAATCGAGCTGTACATGAAGGTCTTACTTGGGAGGCCCGTGATGAAATTGAAACGATGCGAAAACAAGCCTATAAAATCATT
>NZ_JBIPMD010000301.1:0-3360 GCF_044369315.1 Silvanigrella sp. | reverse complement strand
AAGCATTTGATGTTGCTTTTTCATAAGCCCAATCAAGGGCTTTCATTATTAAAGATTCACTCAATTTTTCTGACATTTTTTAAACCATTCTTTATTGTTAAAACAATATAAATATTTCCTAATATTTTTTTAAGTAGGAAAATAATTTACCTCTATCAAAATTTTGAATAAATAAAAACTAAAAATGTAAAAAAATTGTAACTTTCCGAATACCTATAGTTCATATTTAGACAGAAAGAATTGTATTTTGAAAAGCTTGCATCCTATAAAAATGAAATTTTTAATTTTTATTACTGTTATACTGACTTTGTATTGTTCCAAATCCATAAAATCAGAAGAATTAAATAGCGAAAATAATTGCCAGAAATATACTGTATTAGAAAATGAAAATATTGTCTTTATCCTTAAAAAACACTCTTTATATCCTATTTTTGGAAAAGAAGGATCTCTTGCAAAAACTTATAAATTGCAGAGTAAAAATTCAAATAAGAATAAAAATTTAGTTTATAAAGGAGATATCATCTGTCTTCCTCAAAAAAACAATAATTCATCTAATTTAAAAACAAATGAGAATAAAAATATTGACGATGATAATGTAAGTTTAAAAATACAAAATAATTTTAAAGAATTTCATAAAAAAAATAATTTAACTCCGAATAATTGCCAAAATTATACAATTAATAAAGGTGATACTTTATTCACAATACTTAGAGAGAAAAAACTATATCCAATTTTTGGAAAAAGCGGCTCATTAGAAACAACATTAAAAATAAATTCATTTACAGAAAAAGATATTAAAAATTTAAAAATAAATAGCAATCTATGCCTTCCATTAAAAAACAACTTAATCAATGCTAAGTCTGAAGAAGGTAATAATATATTGAATAAAACAAATAATTCAAATGAAAGTAAAAGTTAAAGTGAAAGTAAAAGTAAAAGTAAAAGTAAAAGTTAAAGTGAAAGTAAAAGTAAAAGTAAAAGTAAAAGTGAAAGTGAAAGTGAAAGTGAAAGTGAAAATTTAAAAATAGATTATAAATTAAACCCAATTATCAATAAAGAAAAATATGTGCCAATTGAAAATAAAGAAAGTCCTCACGAACAAATTATTAGAGATAATAAACAAATAAATACAAGAAAAAATCAAATAAATGAAAATAATATTACAGACAATAAAATAAAACGTAACCTTCAGAATGAGATCGTTCCCAATTTAAAATGCCTAGAATATAAAACAAAAGAAGGAGAAAGCTTAATTGAAATTTTAATAGCCCAAAAAAGAACTCCGCTTTATGGAATAAATGGATCTTTTAATCAAACTCTTTCTTTAAATCCAAATATAAAAATAAATAATCCTACATTTAAAGAAGGAGAAGTTATTTGTTTAGAAGATATTTCAAAAACTAAAAATCCAGAAAATAATTCAAATAAAGAAAACCTCGAAGATAATAAAAATAGCAATCATATGGTTTATGTTGAAGGTGGAGTAAAATACCTAAGACTAATTGAAAAAGACAATGACAATGGAACCTCTGCAACACTTCTTTCTAGACCTATGATAATTACAGAAGGCGGTTTAATTCAAAAATGGACACCAAATTTTCAATCCTATTTTGGAATTAATTTTGGGATATCTCAAATAATGCAATCCGATACTTCTGTTGTTATAGGTGATGATATTATTCGTCTTACAAAATATATTTTAGGTGTTAAATATTACTTCCTACCCGATTTATATGGAAACGTTGAGTATGGATATGGTGATGAGCTTTTGTTTAGAGCTATAAATACAAACACAATGCAAGTAGAAAAAATGGCAACTGCAAAATTAAAAGCATTGGGCGGATATACTTTTCTAAATTTTGAAAATTTAAAATTTCATGGAGAAGCCGCCTTTTTAATAAATACCCCTTTTAATAATGAAATATATGCTTCACAAATTGGGACAGGCTACGAAGCTGCTCTTATTTCCAGTTATGAAACAAAGGATTGGGAAGTGAGAGCGCGATTACATTATTCAAGATATATAACAAATATTCCACCTGTTACTTTTGATTATACTGAAATTGGAATTCTATTACGATTGTCTGCATATTTACCGCAATAAATACATTACCAAGCAATACCAATAGCTCCATTAAAGCCATTTCCCGTTGCTGCACAAGAACTTAAAAAAACGAATACCCTAGAAACATAGGGTTATTTTGTTGTGTTTTATACTAAAAATTTCGGTTATGGTTATCTTTTAATATGCTGCAAAAATCATATAATATTAAATGGTATTTTTTCTTTTGAATAAATAAATGAATTTTTCTTTAAAATAATCTTTACCCTAATTTTTTTTAAATTTACTCTTAATAATTTTGACAATTTAACATAATTTTATCTATTTTATTGAAATTAAAAAATTAGGAACATTTTTATGACTAAGAAAAATTTACATGGTTCTTATAAATTTAAAATTAAATTTAATTGAATTAATAATGGGATTAAATTTTCCTAATCTTGAAAAATGACATATTTAACACAAAATTTAAATTTTAAGGCAAACATTCCGAAATAAATAAGGTTTTTAAGAATTATAAGGAAAAATATAATTGATTAAAAATAAATTCATATATTATTTATATATAATTTTGTTTATTATATGCAATTATATTTTTATTCCTAAAGCATATTCTGAAGAAAATAATTATGAAAATTATAAAATTCAAAAGAATGATACTATTGAATCCATATTGATTAAAAAAAATTTAAGGCCAATTTATGGTAAAACAGGAAGCATTGAAGAATTTATAAAGCTAAATAATAATAAAAGAAAAAGAAATAATCATCTTATTTATCCAGGTGAAATAGTAATTTTACCAAAGAATAAAATGAGCGGAGTTCAAAATAATTCTTATGAGATCAATCTAAATAAATATGAATTTAGCACATCAATTCATTTTAAAGATGGTTCACTTGAAAATTTAACTGATTTACCTGAAGGCTATGTCTACATTGAACATAATGTTGTAAAAGGGGACATGATTAGTATATTACTCAAAAAATATGGAGCCTCCCCTATTTATGGTAAGAATGGAAATCTTTTAAAAACCTTAGAATTAAATCCTAACAAAAAACCAACCAAAGGTGATTTAATATATCCTAATGAAGTTATAATCATACCAATTCTTATATCAAAATTAAAAGAAATGGATGAAAAAGATAGGGAAAATATTTTAATATTAGGTTCTACAGATTCAGAAAAAACAGGTTTAAAAAAGTTAAATTTTAAAGAGTTTATTGATATTCAAGAAAATGATAAAAAGAAAAAAGATGAAATTCTAGAATTAGAGAGGAAAAAAGAGAATATAATAAAAC
>NZ_JBIPMD010000093.1:0-11246 GCF_044369315.1 Silvanigrella sp. | reverse complement strand
TTCCATTTGGGATTTTATTTTGTCAGGTGGACTTTCTATTCCAATAAAAACAATTTTTAGAATGAATATTTATGAAAATCATGCTTTAAAAGTAAGAAAAGAAATTGCTGTTCATGATCATTGGTATTTATTTTCTATAGGAGTTCATCAAGAATTTCAAGGAAAAAGCTATGGTTCAAAAATGTTGAAACCAATTCTTGATTTTATAGATCAAAGAAATGAACACTGTTACCTAGAAACTCATAATCCAAATAACATCGCTTTTTATGAAAAGCATGGGTTTGTTTTAAAAAATGTTACTTTATTGCCAAAATCTAATACAGAACATTATGCAATGTATCGAAGTCCTATAAAGTAAGTTTATATTCCTATTATAAATTACATCATAGCATGAATAATTGATTCTGCCCTGGATAATGCACCTGCTAATTTGTCAATACTTGTGCCGCCTCCTCTTGCAAAATCGGGGCGTCCACCACCTTTTCCGTCCACAAGTTCAGACAGTTGTTTGACAATATTTCCAGCGGATAATTTTTTAAATTGTTTTAAGATATTTGGATTCATAGCTACCAAAATATGAGCTCTTCCTTCTGAGCTAGAAGCAATAATCGCTATCGTATTATTTTTTTCTTTAAGACGGTCACAAAGAAGTTCCATTTCTTTAACATCAGATGCATCAAGAGTGACTAAAACTAATTTAAGATCATTTCCAATTTCTTTTGCATTCGACATGAGGCCTGAGATTTGTGTATTTACTAAACGGTTTTGAAGCGTTGAAATCTGCTTATCTTGTTCTTTCGCATGATCTTTTAGCAATTGAATTTTATGGGCTATTTCATTATCGGAGCATTTCAGCATTTCAGAAGCAGTGGCTAATTGATCTTTTAATTTCTTTAAGTATTCAAACGCATTATTTCCTGTAACTGCTTCAATTCTTCGAACACCACTTGTGACACTTCCTTCAGAAATGATTTTAAATAAACCAATATTGCCTGTTGCTGACACATGAGTACCTCCGCACAACTCTAAGGAAAAACCTGGTACGTTAAGCATGCGAACATGATCATCATATTTTTCATCAAACATAGCCATTGCACCCATTTCTTTTGCTTTTGCTAAAGGAACGGAATCATGGGTTTCAACAAGGGTATTTTTTAATATTTGATAATTTACTATTTTTTCTACTTCCTCAATTTCATCTTGAGTCATAGCTTTATTATGTGAAAAATCAAAACGTAAAACATGAGGATTTACTAAAGATCCTGCTTGGCGAACATTCTCTCCTAAAACTACTTGTAAAGCTTTATGCGCTAAGTGAGTCGCGGTATGGTTTCTCATTATTGCTTGACGTAAAGTAAAATCAACTATTGCTGTTACTTTAGAATTGTTTCCAAATAAATTTGTAAGATCTTTTTGATCTAGTGGTTTTGCTTCTTCAACGCTAAATTCAACATGTTTTAATAAATGAACAATATTATTTAAAGATTTACGGACATCAACGACTTCAAATTCATTTTTTCCGTTATTATTTAAAGTAACAAACCAGCCTGTATCCGAAACCTGACCACCACCTTCTGGATAAAAAGGTGTATCTGCAATAACAATTTCAAACATTTTATTTTTTAATTGGCGTACTTTTTTGATGTTTTGAGATGGAATAAGGGTTTCAATAATTTCGTGTTTATCTTTAAATGCGTTGTTAAAGACAAGGTGATAACCCGCAAATTTTTTATCTGCCAAAGGATTTGCAGGATGAAACTCAACCCAAGAGGAATCATCTTGATCAAATTTATAAAACTTAGCTTCAGCACGGCTTCTTTCTTTTTGCTCTTGCATGTGTTTTTTAAAGCCTTCTAAATCGGCTTTAAATCCTAATTCTTCACATAAAATTTGAGTTAAATCAGAAGGAAATCCGAAGCTATCATGCAAAATAAATACGTTTTCTCCGGAAAGAATTTTTTTATTTATTAATTTTGCTTCTTCAATAAAATGATGAAATTTTGTAAGGCCGCTTTCAAGTGTACTATTAAAGCGAAGTTCTTCATTACGAATAGCATCTTCAATACGCGCTTTATTTTGAATAATTTCTGGATAAAATTCACCCATTTCGTTAACAACAGTAGCTACGATATTTTCTAAAAAAGATTTGTCTTTGGGCCAATTTGGAGCAAGTTTTCCAACATGGCGCACTGCGCGACGTAATACGCGGCGTAATACATAACCACGACCTTCATTGGAAAAATGAGCTCCATCTCCTAATGTAAAAGTAAGTAAACGAATGTGATCCGCAATAACGTTACAGCTTACTTTTAACTGAGTTGATATATCATTTACTGGTGATTTAATTCCGGCAGTATGAATAATTTTTTCTTTTATTTTAGTAAATAAATCAATATCAAAGTTAGAGGTTTTTCCTTGTATTAACGCAGTCAATCTTTCAAGACCGCACCCTGTATCAACACTTTTCATTGGAAGATCAAGTAAAGTACCGTCTTCTTGCCGATTATATTGCATAAAAACAAGGTTCCAAAATTCAAGGTAACGGTCACAATCGCAACCAGGGCCAGAACATTTTAAACCTTTTTCATAACATTGTCCTACGTGCTCTCCTTGATCCAAATAAAGTTCAGAACATGGTCCGCAAGGGCCAGTAGGGCCCATAGCCCAAAAATTATCTTTGTCACCAAGACGGACAATTCTGTTTTCAGGAACTCCCATGGTTTGCCAAATGGCAAAGGCCTCATCATCGGAATGGTGGACGGTTGCCCAAAAACGGGACATATCTAACTTTAATTCGTCTTTTGAAAATTCATACGCCCATTGAATGGCTTCTTTTTTATAATAGTCTCCAAAACTCCATGATCCTAACATTTCAAACATAGTACAGTGACGGCCATCTTTGCCAACATCATCAAGGTCGCCTACACGAATGCATTTTTGCGCATTGGTTGCTCTTTTATAGGGACGAATTTCTTCACCTGTTAAACAAGATTTAAATTGAGTCATTCCTGCAATAGTAAAAAGAATGGTTTGGTCACCAATGGGAATTGTGGAGGCACTGGGAACATAGGTATGTTGTTTAGATTCAAAGAATTGAATAAATTTTCGGCGGATGTCGTTTGTCTTCATAAAATCTCCAGATGCCTACCACGTTTGCAAAAAATTAGTTACGGATAATGTAATATCATAGCGTACGGAGTTACCGAGCTTAGATAACATATAGAATGCCCTTTGTTTGATAGCAATAAGCAAGTTTAAGGAAATACGAATATATGGGTGATAAAAATAGTCAAGACACCTCCTTGGTAAGTGATTCAGAAAAATTAGGAAAAGCAAGTTTTGGAGCTATGTTAGGTGTTCTATTTTCTAGAGCTTCTGGTGTTGTGAGAACTGCGGTTGTAAATGCTACTTTTGGAATTGGCGTCTCTCTAGATGCTTTTAATACTGCATTTCGTTTTCCAAATGGATTAAGAGATCTTCTTGCGGATGGCGCTCTTTCTGCTGCATTTGTAAAAGTATTAATTGATGAAAAAGCAAATGGAAAAGATGCAGAATTAAAACTGATTAAAATTGTGCTTGGATTTTTTACTTTTGTTACTTTTTCATTAGCAATTTTGGCAGCTATTTTTTCTAAACCATTTATGAATTTGTTTATGAGCGAAGAATTTAAAAACTCGGGAGGTTTAGAGCTCACATCTTTTTTATTTAAAATACTCGCATTTTATTTGCCATTTACAATGCTAAATGCTGTTGCTATGGCAATTTTATCTATTTTAGGTCAGACTTTTCGCGCTATGAACGGTTCTGCATTTTTAAATGTTGGAATTATTGGGTGTGCGCTATGCTCTCCTATTTTCATTATGTATGGAATAAATCCTATATATGGTGTAGCAATTGGGGCGATGCTTGGTGTTATTATTCAAATGATTTATCAATTTATTCCATTATATAAATTAGGATACATTGGTTTTCCTAATTTTAATATAAAAGATTGGTTTAAATATAAACCATTGCATGAAGTTTTAAAATTAATGATTCCACGGACAATAGCTCAGGGGGCTTTAATTATAGCATTAATGATAAATACTTTTTATGCCATTCAAATTGGTTCTGGCGTGTTAAGTTATATTGTTACGGCAATGATGATCATACAAGTTCCTATTGGTTTATTTGGTGTTGCTACAGGTTTTGCTGCTCATCCTGTGTTAACAAAAGCAATTCGTGATGGACAAAATAGAAAATTTTCCAGTTTGCTAACCGAAAGTATGGATACTTCGCTTTGGTTAGCCGCCTTAACGACAGCTTGTTTTGCTTTGTTTATTGTTCCTTTTTATGCCGTTTTATTTCAGCATGGTAAAGTAGCAATGCATGATACGATACAAAACTCAATTGCGGTGTGTGCTTACTCAATTGGAATTATTTTTAGTGCTGGTTCAAAAGTAGTGTTAAATGCTTTTTATGCGATTAACTCAACAAAACAAATTGTATATAATGCGATAGTTTATTTAGTAATAAATGCATCATTAAGTTCTATTTTAGCTCCTAAGTTTGGAATTATTGGTTTAGGAATTTCTTTTAGTACGGCAACAGCAATTGATTTTTTTATGAACTACTTTTTCTTAAAAAAGATTTATCAAAAAAAGAATTTTGGAGATAGCCCCTATGTTGAAGGTGGTAAATATTTTCAAATAAAAATATTTTCTTTTGCTATGTTTGCTTATTTGTTTGGGACTATAGGGATATTATCATCAAAATATTTATGGGATAATTTTAGCTCTATTTTTTCTATAAAATTAAATTTTTTAACAAATTTTTTGATTTTAAGTATTGGCGGTTTTTTATTTATTTTAA
This sequence comes from Silvanigrella sp., assembly GCF_044369315.1. Taxonomy (NCBI): domain Bacteria; kingdom Pseudomonadati; phylum Bdellovibrionota; class Oligoflexia; order Silvanigrellales; family Silvanigrellaceae; genus Silvanigrella; species Silvanigrella sp. The sequence goes on along the minus strand of NZ_JBIPMD010000093.1, from coordinate 6,395 downwards.
TAAGCTATTTTTTAGTTTATTACTTTGGACCTGTGAATTTAAAAAGATTGTTAGTGAAAATAAGAAAAAAGGTTTTTAGGAAAAATTAAATTAATTTATAGGCACTAGGTTTTTTAATCTTTGAACCCAATTATTAAATAAATGACACTCAACACAAATCTTTTCTATTCCCATTTCTATCGCAATTAATGAACCGTGCGTTACTTTTTCATACTCATGAAATAAGTTTTTAATACGTTTGCTTGGAGCTGTTATTGCCGAATTATTAATGTGTTCAGGAGTTTCAAATAAATTTCTGATATTTTGAAACTCTTCAGCTAATGATGATTTCCCAATTTCAGCGGCAATTATTGATGGTGAACTAAATAATAATCCTTCAAATTCATACATTTGAACATAAGGAAAAAAACGTTTCATTGCCTGAACTTCTATATTTTGAGTTAACTTATCAATGAATATTTGATGAAGAGTATTTTGTTTCTCTAAAATAGTTTGTTTGCTTATGGCTTCTTGTTTTCCTGGAAAATCATGGGGTAATCCATAAAAATCAAACAAAGTAGTGCAATATGAATTTTTGTCATGTAAAAGTCTTCCTTTTAGATCACAAATCACTCTTTCTATTTTAAAATTACCACCTTTATGTCCAGGTTTTCCTATTAGAGATGGAATAAGAAATATTTCTAAAGGTGTAAAAATTTTTGAGAGGACTTCATTAACAAACATTTCTTCTGTTTGGCCTTCACAAATCACATGAACTCGAATCATTTGCTTGGTCGTCCTCCTAATATATTTTTTTCCCAAAGTTCTCCAACGGAATAGTTTTCAAGCCAGCTTGAAAAATCATCTTCATTTAATCGTTTAAAAATAGAATTTCCATTATCTCGTTCAACTACAATTAAATCTTCAATTGTAAATTCATTTAATAATGGAACAGATTGAGTAGAGACAATAACTTGCATTCGAGTAGACGCAGAGCGGAGCAATGCACCAAGCAATGTAATTGCAAAGGGATGTAATCCGAGTTCTGGTTCATCAATTATAATTGTTGCAGGAGGATCTGGTTGTAATAAAACAGTAACTAAACAGATAAAGCGAATAGATCCATCAGATAGTTGACTTGGCCATAACGGATAATCACTATCTTTTTGTTTCCACACAAGGTTAATCAGTTCTTCTTCGGTAGATAAAATTTGAGGTTTTAAAACAAAATCATCAAAAAATGGGATTGCTAATCGGATGTTTTTGCATATTAGTTCATAAATTTCAGAATGTTGTTTTTTTAATTTATAAAGAAAAGCCGCTAAATTTGAAGCGTCTGATCTTAAATAATCATTGTCATGTAAAGAGCCTTTGCGTTTAACGGCAGCGGTATCTGTTGTATCGTGAAAATGATAAACTTTCCATTTAGATATTGCATTAAAACAATGCAAAGCGACTTTTTTTGAATTTCCCGCTTTTACTTCCTCTTTCAATTTTGATTCTTTATGCCCAGTTCCAAGATTTGGCCTTGTTATTCCAAAAAGAGGTCCATCAAAATAAAGCTGTTCTTTTTCAAAAACAAATCCCCCATCAACAGTAGGTGTAATTACAAAATCGTATCCATTATCAGCAAAACGAATTGAAGATTCAATTTGTTTCGTTTCTTTTACACCAAATGAAATGATTCGATCAGCTTCGCCTTGTTCGGAAGTCCATGATTGTAAACGTTTTTCAACAAGTTCGCTAAGCAGTTTAAAATAGGAAACAAAATTGCTTTTACCAGCTCCATTGGCGCCAATTAGAATATTTAATTGATTTAAATGAAATTCGTCCAATTTTTTAATGGACTTAAAACCACGAATTGTAAGTGATTTTATAGATTTTCCCATCTACTAACCTCCGAGTCGGTAAACTTTCCATCAAGACAGATAGTGAAATATTCTTAGAAGAACAAGGTCGCTTTTTAATTTATCATTTTTTATACGTCAATGAATAAAAAACGATCAGTTGTTTTATTTAGTGTTTTTAAAAATTTAATATCATGATTACAATTGAATATTTTGAGGAATGAAATGTGAATTTGATTTTTCTTAAATCAATACTCCATTTGCACATAAACTGTTTTTAATTGAGTATAATTTTCAATAGCAGCAAGACCATTTTCTTTGCCAAAACCTGAAGCTTTAAAGCCTCCAAATGGAATTTCGACGGGGCTAATATTATAATTATTAATCCAACACATTCCCGCCTGAAGATTTTCAATAATGCGGTGTGCTCTCGTTAAATCGTTTGTAATTACAACTGCTGCTAAACCATATTTTGTATGATTTGCTCTATCAATTACTTCTCTCTCATCTTTAAAATCCAAAATAGACATAACAGGACCAAAAATTTCTTCTTTAACAATTGTCATTTCATCATGGCAATCCGAAAAAATTGTTGGTTGAATAAAGTTTCCATTAGAGAAATGACTTTCGCTAGGGCTCCATTCTGGTTGTTTTCCTCCATAAATAAGTTTAGCGCCTTCTTGGATGCCTTTTTCAATGTAAGACATTACTTTATGCAGGTGATCTCTGCTTATAAGAGAACCCATTTGAGTGCTGTGGTCAAAAGGATCTCCTATTTTAATTTTAGACACTTTATTAAGTAAACATTCAATAAATTTATTTTTAATTTTATGATGAACAAAAACTCTTGTTCCGTTACTACAAACTTCACCCTGTGTATAAAAATTAGCTAGAATAGCGATATCTGCCGCTTTTTCAATATCAAAGTCATCAAAAATAATAAGTGGAGATTTTCCTCCAAGTTCTAAACTCACTTGTTTTAAATTGTGAGCGGCATTTTCCATGATCTTTTTTCCAGTAGCATAAGAGCCCGTCAAAGAAATTTTATTTATTTCTGGATGCAAAGATAAATACTCACCAACATCTTTTCCCCCTTGAATAACTTGAAAAACTCCTTCAGGAATTCCTGCTTCAAGATAGATTTCTGCTAAACGACTTGCAGACATTGGCGTGAGTTCAGAGGGTTTAAAAAGCATCACATTTCCACTTGCTAAAGCAGGAGCCGATTTCCAGCAGGCAATTTGAAAAGGATAATTCCAAGCTCCAATACCAGCACAAATACCAATGGGTTCTCTGCGAGTATAGGCAAAAGATTTTTCTAATTGAATATAATCACCTCGAATGGTAGGTGCCACACCTGCATAATATTCGAGAACGTCCGCAGCGCTTGGAATGTCTGTTTCAAGAGCTTCTTTAATTGGTTTTCCTGTATCAATCACTTCTAGTTGAGCAAGTTCATGGTAACGGCTACGAATAATTTGTGCTGCTTTTGAAAGAATTTTAGCCCGTTCAAAACCACTTCTATTTTTCCAAATTTTAAAACCTATTTTTGCTTTTTGAATTGCACTTTCAATCTCGTAATTTTGAGTTATTTCAACATCACAGATTTTTTTACCAGTAGAGGGAGAGTAATTAGAAAAAGTTTTTTGCATGGTACTTCCTTTCGTGTAAAAATTCTAAATTTAAATAACACAAAATAAATTGAAAGGATATAAAAAGATATATAAAAATAGAAAAGCGTTAAAAATTATGTTTTGAAAATACGATTTTATTTTATTTTTTTATATATTTTAAAAATTTATAAATATTATAATTTGAAATTTAAAATATATTTATAAATTAAGAACGAAATAAATAGAATTGATCTTACTCATTACCATAATCAACGGGTTGAGCAGAGTACTTTTTTAAAATCTCAGAATAGACGGAACTTGTTTTAAATTTGTTTATTTTTAAAGATGCCGCTGATATAAATTCTTTATCTGATTTTATAGAAGTTGCAATCCAAGTTTTATTATTTAATATAGGGCCAATTTTGTCGAAATTTGTAAAGGATAAATTTTCTTTTTTAATAATATACTCAGCAACAATACTTCCTTCTATCCATCCGTCAATTCTTTCATTTAGGAGTTTTTTTAAGTTTTGTTCATTACTTGTTACAGTTGATATTTCACCCATAAATTTTTTATCACTTAATGTAAGAATTAATGAGGACCCATTAATAACACCAATGGAGCTTAATTTATTTAAGCTAGCTCCATTTTTTTTAATCCATCCTATTTTTGTATAAATAAAAACAGGAGTGATATAAATAGGAGATATCCATTGATATTCATTTTCTCTAGAAGCGTTACGTGAAATAAAAATAAGTGAGTTTTTTTCATTTTTAGTTTCTTCTAAAGCTCTAGCTAACGGAAAAGCAGAAAAAGAATAATTTCTAAAAATATTTACAGATAAATCGATGATTAGACCTTCAAGCTTATTTAAATTGTTATACCCCGATTGAGGAGGAACATTATCCGAAATATTTATTTTAATATTAGAATCAGCAATTAAATAATTATGATATAGAATAGGAATTATGGAATAGAATAATATCAATTGTATTTTAATATTTTTCATAAATTACTTTTCCTTCTTTATTTTATTATTAACATTTTTTTCCTAAGACCATATTCTGTTATATTCGAATAAGGGTTAAAGTTAAATTTTATTTCAGGTTCTTGGAATAAATTATATTCCAAATAATATAATTTCAAATGAATGATACTAAATTTAATATAGTAAAAGAGAGTTCTAAATATTTTTAAAATGAAACTCATTTTTAGTAATTTCCTATTAAATATTTTTTAATTATGTTTAGATTTTTTGAAAATTTTTGATTTTTATTAGTATAATAATAATTTTTTTTAAATTGAGTTACAAATAAATTAGCCACTAAATTAATATATCTGTTTTGTTCATTCATGTTATGAACCCTTTTTTAGAAGGATAAAATTGATTTCATTTCAATATCTCATAGCATTACTTTATTTTCAAAAAATATTTTATAAAAAAAAATTATCAAATTTAGTTAAAAAAATAAATTTGATAAAATATATGATTCAGATATAGATTTTTTAGGAGTTATTTTGTCCAAAGGCAATTAATATTTTTTTTGCTCGGTACAATTGAAAAAATTGAATAAAATATAAAATGGCAACGATAATAGAACATATATTAATTGCTTTTTCATTGCTTATCAGAAAAAAAGATACAATATTTACGGAAAAAAATGCCATAAATGTATAAAAGCCGCAAGTTGTAGTTTTAGAAGAATTGTTATTTTTTAATAAAAGTGCTGCACCTAATTTTGCTTTGTATATTAGGTAAGCCCATAAAATATTACCAACAAAGGGGATTATTGTTAACCAAGTTATCCAAGGATAGGGAAAAGCGGTTACTTTTAAAATTTTATGGAGCCAATATAAATAAAGGCAATGCATCCCTATAAAAAGAGATACAATTACGATTAAAACCACTATAATTTCAGACGTCATGAAAATGATTCCTTTTAATTATTAATATATTGCTTATAGAGAAGGAGAGTTTGGCCAATTTACTTTTTCACTTATTAATACGGCAATTTTTTCAAGACCTTTTTCATCTGTTTCAGAAAATCTTGCAAATACAGGGCTGTCTATATCTAAAACACCGATGAGAGTCTCTAGAGTTGCTTTTTTATTGGGATAAAAAAGAGGAAAAACAATTTCAGAAAAAGAAGCGCTATCACAAGCAATGTGGTTTTCAAATTTATGAACATTATCAACACGAATTGTTTTTAATTGTGTTGCAGCTGCTCCACAAACCCCTTTGTCTAAAGCAATTCTTGTACATGCCATTTTTCCTTGAAAAGGGCCAACTATAAGCTGGTTCTCTTTTAATAAATAAAAACCCACCCAATTTATTTGTTGAAGAGTCTCATTTAGCAAAGCTGTTACGTTAGAAAGCTGTGCGAGCCAATCATTTTCCGAATCTAAATACGAATTGACCATTTTATAAAGATTATCATAATATTCATCATTTTTTGTTATGTCTATAGCTGGATGAAAATTCATAAGTTATATTTATTTCCTTACTTAAGAGAAAAATAAAATCGCAATTCATTTTTTAAATCAATCAAAAACTGAATTCAAGTGTTTTATATTTTAAAGAAATATTAACAAAAATATTTCTTTAATCAAATATTTAATCTTTAAAAAATAAATTTCAAAGGATTGATTTTTATTTCTTTCAGAGATAAAACAAAGTCGATAATGAGAATCATTCTCATTTTAGGACTTTTTTTGGTAACATGAAATCATGCAAAATGCAATTTGTGATAAAAATTATAAGTTGTTCATAGGAGGAAGTTTTTTTTCTCTTTTAGGCGATTATATCGGCTTGGCTGCTTTAAATTGGTTTGTTTGGAAATCTTCGAATTCTGTTCTAAGTTTAAGCATTTTAAATTTTGCAAGATTAATTCCTGCCTTATTTATTGGATACTTAGGTGGTTATCTATGCGATAAATATAATCCCAAAAAAATATTA
>NZ_JBIPMD010000092.1:0-11287 GCF_044369315.1 Silvanigrella sp. | reverse complement strand
AAATATTAGAATTAATGAATTTTAAAAATTTAATTTCAAGATCAAACGATCTTTTTATTAAAAATATAATTGATCTTATTGATTCTTATAAAAAATTGGCCATAACTCAAATTAAATGGCGATTTAAAATTTTAGACAGTATTTCAAATTTTGCTCACATTTGGATGTCAAAACATCCGAATTCAAGGTCCACTCAAACAATTTACTCTGATTTAAATAATTTACTAACAAGTGTTGAAATTGAATATAAAAACTTGATTGATTTTTTAACCAAAGAAGAAGATTTTTCAAATGAATTTGAATTATTATATAAAACAAATTAATTGAATTTTTACAACAAATAAACAAAAGAAAGCTCAGGACTTATTTGTATGTCTCCATACATATATCCAATCATAACACCAAGTAACATATCTAATTTTTTGGTCATAGACCAACGGTATCCAGGAATGATACCCCCGATAGGATCCGTATAGTTATCAGAACGACCAGAGTTATTTTTGATTTGAACAGATTCAAATCCTCCAAAAATTCCTATATAAAACCCACTTTTATAAAGAGGAGAAAAAAAATAATTCATTCTTACTTGAGTTTGCCATCCTGTTACCTTTGGATCGACACTACGTGTATCAAAGTAAGTTCCATTTAAACCAAGCTGAACTCTTGATGTTAAAAAAGAAGAAACTCCTAAAGAATAAATTCCAAAGATAGGACCCAATAAATTTAAAGAAAATCCAATATTTGGAGGTGGAGAGGGTTCCTCTTCTACAGCATAAATATTTAATGAATATGAAAAAAATAATAATAAAAAGGCAACCAAAAATCTCCGTTTCATTTTATTCTCCATATTTTTCAATTTTTGTCATTAAAATAGATGTTTCCTTATTTGGTTTAAATATTCCATCTTTTAATTGAAATCTAATATGATACATACCATTTAACTTATTTTCATTACAACCAACAATTTCTAGATTTGATTGAAACACGGTATCTTTCATTTTTAAGGGCATATCAATAGCACCTTGCAATGCTGTTTCACATTTTAAGCCTCTAGGCATCTGAATTGAAAAAAGATTTTGTTGAGTCATATTATTTTTTTGAAATTGAAAAGAGAATAACTCTTGTTTTATTTCATCCTTCTTTAATATTGTTCTGCGGGCTACAAAAACCAACCGCCCATTTTCATCAAAAAATTCTAGGGGCTCTTTATCAAATTGAATGTTATTATAAACGGAAACTCTTTGCCAACCACCATAACCCTTCCGAATTAAAATTGCCGATCCACTCTGATCCGTCCGATAGCAACCATTCATAAAAACAATAGCCTCTTCTTCCTCTTTTTTTAAAATAAATCCTCTTATTTCAGAAATATATTTAAATTGATTCTCTTTGCTTTCGTTAATGAAATATTTTGGACAAAAATCACAGCCTGTAAAAAAATCAGCAAATTTTTCAGTTACGTCTTTTCCACAAATCGGGGCATAAATTTCTGCATTCGTAAAATGATGCAAATTAGGTATGATTTCTTTTTCTTTTAAAGGAGATTTTTCTTCTTTTTTTATTGGTTGTTTAACAACCTCAGCTACATGAATATATTTTTTTAAAAATGGGTAATATATTACTATTTTTTCTTTCCCTAAATCAATTAAAATTTTAACATCTTTTGGAAATAAGTAATAAAGAGCTGCTACTGCAATCAAACTTGGCAAAGTGAATATAAATAAAAATAAAATTAATTTCTTCATATTTACAAGATTTTTCTTAAAATTAAAAAAACTGTAGTTGTTGTGTAGCTTGTTTTACAACTTTTGCAACATCTTGACTATTTATTCCTAATTTATCTAATTCTACAGTATTTACCCTGGTATCTCTTGTATAATTTGTAAAAGCATTGCCAAAACGATGAGCTATTGTATCTGACAAACTTATTAAGTTTATTGCTTTATTTTGTTCACTTGTTAATTTTTTAGGTCTAAAACTTTCTTCTGTATGATGATATTTGATGATTAAAATGACAGAAGCGGGTAATTGCCATTTTTCAAGTAATATCTCACCTAATATTTCATGCGATTCCAATTTTAAATTTTTTTCTGCAGTATTAAAATCAATTTTATCTCTTAAACATCTTTCCGTAATTTGTTTCATTAAGGCTTTATCTGAGATCGCTCTTACTAATAATCCAACATCGTGCAATAGACCAGCAACAAGGAGATCTGACAATTGTGCTGTATTTACTAACTTTCCAAGCTCGAAAGCAATTTGTGAAACCCAAGAACAATGTTTTGTAAATGATTTTACGTTAAAAAAATCGATAGCATCAAATTCAAATAATTTTTCAATGGAATATTTAATTAAAATTTGCATAAGTGAGCTTAGCCCAATTCGTGTTACCCCAACTTTTAAATCACTTGTGGGTTGTCCCATTGAATATAAAGTGGAATTGGCTAATTTTAAAATGCTTGAAGTGATTCCGGCATCTTTTTGAGCCAAAGAAGCCAATTTAGAAATATCAGCTTCGCTACTGTACATTTGAGAAAGACATTCTCTAACGGCATCGGGAATGGATGGAAGTTTTATATCTTTTTGCGAATTTGTTTCATTACTCATATTTAAGAAGATCTCCATTATTGAAGAAACTTAACCCAATTTTGCTCTAAATCCATTGCAGAAGCACAATAAGCACTCATCTGAAAAGGGGCTCCCCATTCAAACAAAGAAGATAAAGGCAATGGCTCCATACCGTGTGCAAGACACATATCTGTAAAGTCAATGGGTTTATCATCACGATAAATCAAATTATGAAGCTCACACTTTAGTAATAGAATAGGGTAAAATAGATTTGATTCCAACCAGTAGTATCTCCCTCTTTTGGCTGTTCCATTTGCCAACAAAAAAACCCTTTCCGCATTTAAAGCACTTTTTTCAGATAAAAATAAACTATCCGTAATTTTTTGAGCAAAAGTTTGCTCTCCTTTTTTCTCCTTTTCTACTTCATTTGTTTCATAAATTGCATCTACGATATGTTGTAATTCATGAATCACTAAAGCAGCTTCAAATAAATCAAAATCGTTTTTCTTAGATAAAAAAATATGATTTTTATGTCCAATTCCAACTACAGAGAAAAATCTATCTATTTTATCAATAATATGAATTTCAAAATCGGGTTTTACGTTTTTCCCAAAAAAATAATCTTCTATTTCTTGTAAAGTAAATTTTTTATTAGAAAGACTTCCTAATGGAGACAAAATTGGTTTCCAATTTGATAATATTAAATTAAATATTTCATCAATTAAATTTTTTGAAATTCCATAAATTTTTTCCATAAAATATTTCAAAAATTGAATTATTGAACTTTGATCATTTCTTAATGTATATCCCCAAATTTCAGCTAATACTTTTAAAGCTTCAAAATGCCATAATGGTTTCGCATACATAGATTTATAATTTTTATTTTTGTTATAATTAACTTTCTCTAGAGAATTTTTTAATAGAAATAAATCTGTTTTATCTCTTTGTGAGATATGATTTTTTTGCCAATTTTTACAAATCCAGCTATAATACCGTTCCGATATCAATTGAAAATTATTTTCATTGGGATTGATTATTTTCATATATTGGTTTATTACTGTCTGAGAAGCAATCATTTTTTGTAAAAAACAATGTTCATAATGGTCAATACAACCAAGCTCTACTTTTGAGGTAAGTTTTGAAATCTCATTTAAATTAAAAAACAAATTCACAAAAATTCTCCTAATAACATTTTGAGGCCGAACTTTGAACCAAAACAAAACATCACTTTGGCAAAAATTATCTTTTTCTGATGTAACCCCTTTAATGAAAAAACTGGGAAAAAGAGCCACACATAAAAACGATCTAAATTCAATTGATTATGTAAACGAAACTCTGAATAATAAAGATAATTATCCTGAGTTTAAAGAAGCCATACCATTATTAAGAAAATCTCCTTTTCGCTCTCTTTTAACCTTTGAAAAAAAACAATTTATTTTTATGTTTTTTATTCACGTAAGCGATGTGATCGCATCCTTAATTTCTGCTTTAACTGCAATTCAACTCTTAAGAAGTTTTGAAAGTCCATCTGAAAATTTCCGATTAATCAGTTTATTCTACCAGAATCCATCGCTAAATGAAACTTTCCATTTTGCAATCCTACTTGCCTTGATAATATTTTTGCTTAATGTTTTAGCAGCAAGTCTTCACGCTCAAAAAATTGAGAAAGAGATGCTTCTATCTTGGAGAATTCCATTCCAACTAATGCAATATATTTATACACATTTACTATGCATTAGCAAAAAAGATAGAGCCACATTTCAAACAGGTGATATCACCAATATGGCACAAAACGATGCTCGCTTTTTAGGAAATTACCTAGCCCATGGGATGGTAGATATTCCAGTTTTAATGGCTTCATGCGTATTTGTGATGATTGTCATGATTGCTACTATTGGAAATGTTGCGTGGCTCGGTTTTGCAATTGTTTTAATGCAAATTCCCATAAATTTATTTTTTACCTGGATAGGAAATAAACTTCATCATGAAATGATGCGCAGAGGGGATAGAAGGTTACAGCTTGTAACAGAGTGGGTTCAAGGAATGCGACTTGTTCGCTATTTTGGTTGGGGGAATCATTTTAGATACGAAATCAATCAAGCAACCCTTTCAGAATATAAACAAGATTTAAAAATAACAGCAAAATATTGTTCTGCCTTTGCCATCACACACAATTGGTGGATGGTTGTCAGCAGCGCTATTTTTGCAGGAATTGTTTATTTTAATGGAAACAAACAAGCATCCACTATTTTTGCTGCCATTTGGCTTGCAGGAATTTTAGGACAACAAATTACTCCATTACCTTGGTTTGTAAATGCTTGGTCTCAGGCGGTCGTTGCTTCTAAAAGACTTCAAAAATTTTACTTATCCCGAACACAAACCGAGGAGTTTTTACCCAAAGATATTATAAAATATGATGAAGAAACAAATATTTTAATTGATAAAATTATAAACAAAAAAGAAAAATTTAAAATTTCGATTTCGTTTCAAGTTGAAAATATTTCACTTCGATTCTCTGAAAATGAACCTTATGTTCTTCAAAATATTTCTTTTGAAATTCCAGAAAATAAAATAATTGCCATTGTTGGACCCGTAGCATCAGGAAAATCATTATTAATTCAAATCATTATGGGCGATATCATACCTACATCTGGCAATGTATATTTTAATTTAACAATTAATGAAAATAATAAAATAAAATTAATAAAAGGAAACGTTCATACAGAAACTGGAATTCAATTATTAAGAGCAATACAAAGTTACGTTCCTCAAGAAGCTTTTATTATGAGTAGTACCATTCGCGAAAATATTCCTCTAAAATATAAACAAGATAATCATTATTATGTTAATGATAGTGAAATCATCAATTCCTTATATGTGGCAAGTTTTAAAACAGATTTAAAACAATTAGATAATGGATTGGATACCGAAATTGGAGAACGAGGTGTTAACTTATCTGGTGGTCAAAAACAAAGAGTGAGTTTATCAAGAAGTGCATTTGCGAATTCTTCTTTTATTATTTTAGATGATCCTTTGAGTGCAGTAGATGTTAAAACAGAAAAAGAACTTGTTCAAAATATTTTTTTAGGAGAGTGGGGTTTCCAAAAAACAATAATTTGGGCTACTCACAGATTAGAATTTTTAAATCATTCTCATTCTATTATTTTCATAGATGCTGGAAAATTGCTAGAACAAGGAAAATATAGCGATCTTGTTAAAAATCAATATTCAAGATTAAATCAATTTTTATTGGGTTTAAATAATTATGGAAAACACTAATACTTTTATTTCGAAAGAAAAAAGACAAGAAGGATCAATTGGTTTTGAATTATTTGCACGGTATTTAAATTCCATGCAAGGTATCAAAATTTTTGCTCCTATTATTTTTATTTTAGTTTTTATTGCAAGCTTTGCAGAAAGCACTTTTCGTTTTATAGTTTCTTTATGGGTTGATAATTGTACAACAATTTCATGCCAAAGCTCATATAACATAATCAATCAAACAAAAACCTGGTTACAACAAGCAAATCCAAATGAAATAACCATTTGCTTTTTTGGATTCTGTTTACTTACTATTATCATTAGAGCTTTAGATTGGCTAATCCTGATAGGATTTTTATCAAATGGTGCAAGAGTTTTACATGACCAAATGGTAGAAAGTTTTTCAAATGTACGTGTTACTTTTATGGACGAAAATCCATCTGGAAGATTAATTAGAAGATTTAGTGGTGATTATATTCAAGCCAAAGATGAAATTCCAAATATTTTCGCTGATATGTTTAGTACATTTATAGAACTCATAATCATTACAATTATTGTTTTAATTCAAGCTCCTTTTGCTATTTTTTCAATTATTCCTTCCGGTTTTTTTTACTACAAAATTCAAAAAATATTTAAAGCATCCTCAAGAGAGATTCAGAGATATACAAAAATACTAGAAACACCAATTTGGAGTTTATTTTCAGAATCTGTTGTTGGTTATCAAACCATCCGTGCTTATGGAAAAACAAATGAGTTTATTCAACAATTAATTTTAATTTCTCAAGATTTTGCTAAAGCAACACTTTTACAAAGTAGAATTTTACGTTGGCTTAACTTAAGATTAAAAGTTACTTCGGAATTTTTTACTTTAACAATTACAATTATAGCAATTTATTTTGTTACGATTGGAAAAATTGGAGTTGGTCAAGCCGGATTTTTAATGAGTTTAACTATTGGCTTAGATTCCATTATGCAATGGTTAACAAGAAGTTTATCTATGATTGAATCAAAAATGGTAAGTATTGAAAGAATTATTGAATATAAAAATTTACCTTCAGAACATAAATTTTCTGAAATATCTTTAAAAAATTCAAATAAAAACTGGCCTAATCAAGGTGAAGTCATAATTAAAAATTTAGTCGCTTCATACCGAGAAGATTTACCTATAATAATAAATAATTTAAATATTACATTTCAAGCAGGAAAAAAAATTGGTATTATTGGGAGAACAGGAGCTGGTAAAAGTACCTTATTTCAAGCATTTTATCGAATGATTTATTTTCATTCGGGTGAAATTATTGTAGACGGTATCGATATCACCAAAATACCATTAGAAGATGCTCGATCTATCTTTGCAATTGTTCCACAAGAGCCACATCTTTTTTCTGGTACATTAAAATATAATTTAGACAGAACTCATAAGTACACAGACGATCAAATTTGGAAAGCATTAAAAGAAGTTCAGTTATCACAATATATTGAATCTTTACCTGGTAAACTGAATTATGAAATAGCAGAAAAAGGAGGAAATTTTTCTGTTGGACAAAGACAACTTTTATGCATGGCCAGAGCTATATTAAGTAACGCTAAAATAATTCTAATGGATGAAGCTACAGCCAGTGTTGACTTAGAAACAGAAAATTTAATTCAGGAGGCAATTAAAAAAGTCTTCACAAATAAAACAACCATTGTTATAGCTCATAGATTGGACACCTTAAAATCCGCTGACTTCGTTGCTTTACTTGGCAATGGCAACCTCCTAGATTATGGTGTCCCTGAAAATGTGCTCTCTAAATTAGGTGAGGGTCTTAATTCGCATTTAACATAAAAATATCATAGGAATAAACAAAAATGGATAAGTCGGTAAAGATCCTGATAACAGGAAAGCTCCATGAAGTCGCTCTTAGTTTACTCAATCATCAACCGCCGGAGTTATCTGTTACGGAATCCCTTCATATTGTTTATCTCCCAGATGCACCAAGAGAAATTATTTTAAAAGAAATTGAAGATACAAACGTCTTAATAAGCCGCTCAGAAACAGATGTTGATGCTACATTATTAAGAGCAGGAAAAAATTTACGTATCGTCGCTCGAGCTGCCGTTGGATATGGAAATATCGATTGCGATCTTGCAACAGAATTAGGGATATTAGTTGTAAATACCCCCGGAAAAAATACAAATTCAGCAGCTGAACTTACAATAGGCTTGCTATTATCACTGCTTAGAAAAATACCAGCAGCGCATTCCAGCACGAGTGAAGGTGGGTGGAACCGTCATCATTTTACAGGAACAGAGCTTGGTGGAAAAACAATCGGTATTGTGGGCTTAGGGAATGTAGGACATCGTGTAGCAAAGTTTGCCAAAGGTTTTGATATGAAAGTCATTGCTTATGATCCTTATATATCAGATGAAGTATTTCGCAGAAACTCAACAGAGCGTAAAAATACTTTAGAAGAATTACTTGCAGAATCAGATGTTTTATCCATCCATGTTCCTTTAAATAAAGAAACAAAAGGCATGATAACCGAAGTCGAATTAAAAAAAATGCGAAAGGGTTCTTATGTATTAAATGCCGCTCGGGGCGGTATTATTACTGAAAAAGGTTTACTTAAATTACTAAATGAAGGTTATATTTCTGGAGCAGGGATCGATACATTTGACAATGAACCTAAACCTTTAAAAGATCTCATTTCACATCCTAATGTGATTGTAACTCCTCATATTGGAGCGAGTACACTTGAAGCCCAATACCGCATTGGAGAAACCATTGCAATTCAAGTTCTTAAGGCTTTACGTGGAGAAATAGTAGATTATCCTGTTAACTTACCACATGTTTCTTTACTTGGCTCTGGCGACCTACGCAAAATCTCTGTTTTAACAGAAAAAACAGCCCATGTTGCCGCTCAAATATTTGATTTTCATCCCTCTTTAATTAAATTAAACGTGAAAGCGGGTTTAAGCAAAGAAGACCTCCAAATTCTTAAATTATCATGCATTAAAGGCTTTCTTTCCCATGCATCCGACGAATTTGTTTCTTATGTTAATGCAGAACGTTTATTAAGCCGTCGCGGAATTCAAATTGAGGTTCATTTAAATAACTCTTCCTCATCTAAAAACGAAATCCTTTTAGAAGTTTTTGGCAGCAGCGCAAATGAAAAAATATCTGTTGGCGCTGTTTTATATGATGGTCAACTAGAAAGACTATGTTCTATAAATGACTTTTTATTTGAAATTGAGCCAAATGGTGATTTAATCATCATGCAAAATCATGATAGACCTGGCGTTATTGGAGATGTTGGTTCTTATCTTGCAAAACATAATGTCAATATCGCTCAATTTGAGTTATCTAGAAATCGTAGAGGCGGTATGGCTATGAGTTTAATCCGCATTGACGGAGAACTTGAAAGTGAAGTGATCTCAGGTCTCCGTAAACTCCCAAATTTAATATCAGCAAGATTGGTAAGTGGCCTTTAATTGCTAATCTAAGGCGTTGAAAAATAAATAACGCTATGATAAGAAAAGAAGTTGCCATATTTTGTCCCAAAAGGAGATTCCCTTTGAATCCAAGTTATGAAATCATTGAACAATTATACAGACTCGATATTGACTCAGGACTTGTTACGCAAGATCAAAGAGCAGCTCAAAAAGAACTCTCCGAACTTGCTAAAAAATCCCGCATTAGCGAAGAAATCATTGCAAAAACACGAACTGACATGTCTTTCAATGAAGCGGAACTCCGTCGTTTATATAAAAAATTAGACGATCTTGAAGAACGTAAAGCAGAGCGTTCTGCACGTCTTTTTGCGGCCAAAAACGATGATGACCACAGAAGTTTAAAACGTGAATTAGACCATGTAGAGCGTGAAATTCGTGATACCCAACGAAAAGCAGATGATACGGAAAGTCGTATTGAGCATTCCAAATCTTTATTTCAAAAAGCAGAAGCAGAACTATCTGCATCTACTAGTGCTTCAGAAGGCGAAAGAAAAAAAGCTCAAGAAGCTGAAAATAATTCGGCAGGACGTTTAAACGAAATAAATAAAGTCCGAGACTCCTATTTATCTAGACTCGATGATCGTATTGCACAGCATTATATCCGTGTTGCTAAAATCACACGAAGCCCTAATGGCCCTATTTGTCGCGTCGTAGAAAGAGCATGCGGAAATTGTCGCATTGGTTTATCACCACAAATTTTAAATAATATTGTACGCGGTAAATCAATAGAATTTTGCCCTAATTGCTCACATGTCCTATTGCCAAATGCAACAAATTAACTTGTTATTTAAAAAGTAACATAAATAGAACCCCCTAAGAATAAAAAATTTAACTCGATACAATCTATCGTTTTAAATTTTTTTTCATTTATATACACAAATTTATTTTTGATAAATTAAATAATATTCATAGCAAATGCAAAAATTATTTTATTCATAAACTAATTTTCTTTTTTTATACCATATTTTTGATTTTGGGTGTTATTTTCTATAGTAGATGACATTTAGGCCGAAATCAAATCAATAAGTAATCCAAAGAGGATATTTATTAAATATAGAATGTTGCATTCAAAAAGAAATAAAAATACAGGACATACTCTTTGGAAATTTATAAGCTAATAACTTCAAATTCAATCATTTTAAAATTTGTAATAAAAATACTTTAAATTAATTAACGAGCCACCATTTTTGTTGTGATTGATTGACACAATCCCAAATTTGAACAGGCGTACCGTTGTTATTTGAATTCGCTGAGCGAACATCAAGACACCTTCCCGCAAGGCCAAGAAAAGAGTTGTCAATAAAACCCCAATTTTGTGCAAGAGTTCCATTACAATCCCATATTTGTACGGGAGTTCCATTAGATGTAATTGCATATTGAACATCGAGACATTTTCCACCAATACCAATCACACGACCTCTATCAAAGTACCAATTTTGTGCATCAGTACCGTTACAATCCCAAAGTTGAACTGGTGTTCCGTTAGCTGTATTAGAAAATCTTACATCCAAACATTTTCCATCTAATCCATGAATCGAAAAAGCATTTGCAGCTAAAGAAATAGGAAGTATTGCGCAAGAAAATGCAATTTTAGTTAATAATCTACTTTTGTTAAACATTTGAGATCTCCTCTTCAAAATTTAATGGACTTGAGCTTGGAGAAACTAGAATTATATTTGTTTCCAATCAATGAATGAAAAACGTCATATATTTGACCTGTTGATTTTTAATTAGATTTTATGCATTTAATTTAGATTATAGGTTTTTTATATCATTGTAAACAAATTTAACTATATCTTCCTTTCTATTTAAAAATTATAAATTAACAATAACATCCTGATCTTCCCCCAATTTTATAGACACAATTAACCGACCTTTTTCATTGGTCTAGTTATTTCAAATATAACTGGAGACAGATATCCATTCGACGAATGCTTTCTAACACGATTGTAGTAAACTTCAA
>NZ_JBIPMD010000299.1:0-3404 GCF_044369315.1 Silvanigrella sp. | reverse complement strand
TCAATACCATTACCATCGTCACGCACAACAAGTTTAACGTTGTTACCTTCATAACCTGCTTTAAGTAATAAAGTACCAGTATCTGGCTTTCCTCTTTCCTTACGAGTTTCTGGATTTTCAATACCATGGTCTATTGAGTTTCTAATTAAATGCATAATTGGGTCAGAAATAGCTTCACTTACTGTTTTATCTAGCTCTGTTTCTTCACCCTCAATAACTAAATTTACTTTTTTATTTAATTTTTTAGCTACGTCACGAACAAGTCTTGTATATTTTGTAAATACATTTCCTACAGGAACCATTCTTGCATTCATTACACTTTCTTGTAACCTTGCAGAAAGTCTTGTTACATGACCTGTTCCTTCTTTGAAACCTTTCGTAATTTCATTTTCAGGCAATACTTCTTCAAGTCTATTTGCTAAGTGAACAAATAAGTTTTTAACTGTGATGAGCTCACCAACTAAATTCATTAATTGATCTAGTTTTTCTTTTTTCAAACGGACAAAGTCGTTGGCATCTCCACCACCATGATTTGCATCAGGTTTAGCTGCTGCCGCGGCCGCTGGAGCTCCTTTTGCTGCAGCAGGTGCTGCTGCAGCTGGTTTAGGAGCGGATTGTGCTTTCGCTGCAGCGGGTGCTGCTGTTTTTGCTTCCATGGGTTTCGCTTCCCCTGCTTTTTCTGCTGCCGGTTTTGAAGCCGCTCCTCCTGCGACTCCGTCCATTTCAATTTTCACATTGCTAGAACCAATTGCGAATTCAAAAATATCTTGTACTGTCTTAAATTCTGCCATTGAAACAAAATTAAAGGTAAACTCAAAGTAACAACGTTCAGGTTCAATTTCAGATAGGGCAGGAACTCGTGAACAGTTTGTAAATAATGAAAATACTCCCGAAGAAATATCTCGACAATTTAAAACCAATGTAATGGGATCAATACCTGTTAAAAAGAATTGATCTGCTCCAGTAATAGAAATGTGAAATGGGCATTCACCAGGTTTAATATTTTCTTGAGTAGGAGTTGGTGCAACTTCACCAGATGCCACTTTTTCTTGTAGTTGTTCACCAGTAATTTCTTTAAATTCACAAAGCTGACGAACGATATCAGAGTTATCAAAAGTGGATAAATTTTGTTTCTTTTGAGCGCCATCCATCATTTCTTTTAAACGATCGAAACAACGTAACAGCGCTGAAAATACTTCTTCATTTGGTTCTAGTTTACCTTCACGCATGCGATCAAGTAAATCTTCTGCATGGTGAGTTAAATCTGCAATTTCACGAAGACCAAAAACCCCACTAGAACCTTTTAATGTGTGAACTTCACGAAATAAATTTTTAATAATTTCTAAATCGCCTGGAGTTTTTTCTAAAACAAGAATGCAACTATCGATATGCTCGAATACTTCTCGCATTTCTTGAAAGAATATTTCTTGCATTTGTTCTTCATTATAACTCACAGTTTAGCACCTCATCCCTAATAAAAACCTAAAGTAACAATTTATTATGCTGCTTTAGGAAAAGTATCTGCAGGCATCCCAAACAAATCTAAAAGAGAATCAAATGTTTGAGTGCTTGCTTTTAATTTTAAATTTCCTTTACCATTTTTTACTAATTGTTTAAGAGCAAGTAAAAGTTGTAATACAGCGGCATCAATTGCTTCTACCCCTGATAAGTCTAGAAAAAAATCAGATTCCTTTGCTGCTTCTGCATTATAGCCTTCTAAAATTTTATTTTTTAGTTCAGAAACTTTATATATAGTTAGTTTTCCTGTGAACTTAAAAGTTTTATTTTCGTAGGTTACTATGCTCATAAAAAACCCTTCATTAAGCAGCCGCTGCTTTTTCGTTTTGGGAACTAAATTCAGAATAAATAGCACCACAATCAAGCCATAAAATATTTCTATGTTTATGAGGTTTTATAATTCCTTTTAAAAATTTAGACCTTTCACCAGCTACAATATCTGGTGTAGGTTGAACAGCTTCTTTTTCTACTTCAATAACTTCACTTACAGCATCAACAATAATCGCAGCTAAAACATTTTTATCATCTAGAACAATGATTCTACTTCTATCTGAAATGGGTTGATTTTCTAAACCCATTATTTTATGAAAATTTACGACTTGAAGAATATCTCCACGTAAATTTGCCACACCTTCAACAAAATGCGGAGCTTTTGAAACTCTTGTTACGAGTGGTACTTTAACGATTTCTTTTACTCTTTCAATCTCAATTACAAATTCTTCTTCATTTAGTTTAAAACCAATTAATTTATAAGTCTCAATTTTAGGAGCAATTCTTTTGCGAATACCAGAAGTATCGTGTTTAAGTTTATACAAAGCATCAAGCTTTGCTCCACCTTTACCACCTTTTCCACCACCTTCATTATCAGACATAACTAAACCCTTTCAAAACTAACGAGCTAGTTTCTTTACGGCACCAACAAGTTGTTCCGGATTAAAAGGTTTCACAAGCCATCCACTTGCTCCCGCCTTTTTGGCACGTTCTACTTTATCGCCACTACTCTCTGTTGTGAGCATAATGATGGGGATAAATTTAAATTGCTCAATTTTTCGTATCGATTCGATCATCACAAGGCCATCCATATTTGGCATGTTCACATCTGAAATGATCATGCTAATATCTGGTGTTGCTTGAAGCTTATTAAGTCCGTCTTGACCGTCTTCTGCCTCTACCACTTCAAAGCCTTCCTTAGACAAGGTAAAGCCCACCTGCTGGCGAATCGTACGAGAGTCATCAACGATGAGTATTTTCTTGGCCATTGCCATCCTCCCTGTTGCAGATTCATTATCGACAGATTTTTTTACAAATTAATAGTTTTTATGAATTATGTTAGTGTGCAAAAAGTATGGCATCTAGACAAAATTTGGTGCAAGGTACTTTTTTTACGTCTACGAAGGAGCATTAAAGGATGGCTATAGACAAAAAAGTCAATAAATTCACTGAAGTTTTATCAAGCGAACAAAAAGCAAAACTAAAAAGCCTTGCTCATCATTTAAAGCCTGTGGTGCAAGTTGGGAATCAAGGTTTATCTGAAACCGTGATCAAAGAAATTCATTTAGCACTTGAAAAACATGAACTCGTTAAAATTCAACTCCCTGGAAACACAGATGCTGATAGCAAAAAAGACAAACAAAATGAGTTGAGCTCTGTACTCGCTAAAAACTCTCATGTTATAGGTCGCATAGGTAGAAGTGTCATTCTTTACTTAGAAAAAGAACCGCAGGATGCAAAAATAAAGTTAAAAAGCCTTTAAGGAGTGATTTATGGTGCGCCAAGATAAGTGCGTAAGAACCAGTGAGTGCGAATCTCACCCACGTAAAGATTAGCCATCAGCGTGGAAGTAAGCAGTGCGATTAATAAGGTAACAAATTAATTGAAGCCATTGT
>NZ_JBIPMD010000091.1:0-11372 GCF_044369315.1 Silvanigrella sp. | reverse complement strand
TTAATCGCACTGCTTACTTCCACGCTGATGGCTAATCTTTACGTGGGTGAGATTCGCACTCACTGGTTCTTACGCACTTATCTTGGCGCACCATAAAATATCCTTCATATTATTTATATATTTTCATAATTTCAATATCTATCTTTTTTATTAATTCTGTACCTACTTTTTTGGAACACATTAAATACCTTTTTTCCCCTTCAGGAAAATCATTTAATTCTTTCATCTCTAAATAATTTTTTAAAACAGGATCTTTTTCAAAAAAATATTCTGCTTCATTTCTACCTAAAATCATATAATCTGCAATATTATCTTTAATTTCATAGAGCATTTTTTCATGGTCTTTAGTTGATAAAATAATACCCTGTGGTAAGTGATTTTCAACGAATGAATTATTATATTTTTTAATTAAATATATTTGTTTTTTTATATAATCTCCATAACTATAGCCAACTTTTAATAATAAATTAAAATTATTATTTTTTAAAATATCAACAAAATTTTTATAATCATTAAATTTAAAATTATTTTTTTTAATAATAATAATTGATTTTTTATCTTTATAAAATGGCTTCGTAAAATAAGAAATTTCTTCTCTTTCCTTATTTTTTACTGCATTTGGATAACATATTTTTAATTTATTCTCTTTTATTGCTGGAATAGCTCGAACTAATGGAATATTATTAAATTCATATGAAATATTTGAAGAGTTTAAAATCTTTCTTACGATTTTATAAGTAATTCCATCTATTGGGATTTCATTCTTTTTGTCAAAAATAAAATATGGTGGTCGATTCTGAACATAAAGATAAATTTTTTCATCTTCAAATGAATAAGATTTATTTATAAATAAAAAATTTAAAATTACAAATAATATTATTTTTGTCATAAAATTCATTGTCTCTAAAGCATAAAACACAAGTATTAATTAATATTATATGAATTAGAATAAAAACAAATGACATTAAGTTGACATTTCATTACTTTATTCAATTTTTATTTAAAAAATAATTAAAAATTAAGAACCTAAGTTATTTGATTTTCTCAAATAAACAAGTTATATGTTTCTTAATACTTTGTTTTAAACGGGTGAGTTATGCAGTACATTTTAATTTTTACAGTTCCTATTTACTTAATAGCTATTTTACTTGAAATTTTAAAATTTAAACCTAAATTAAGTCAGACTTACAAACTAAAAGACACTTTAGCTAGTTTGTCTATGGGATTAGGATATTTGTTTGTTTCCTCCATTTGTGGTTTATATATTTATTATATTTTCTCTTTTTTATATAAGAATCGGTTATTTGAAATCCCTAATGTCTGGGTAGCTTTATTTAATGGTGATAAAATTTATATTTGGGGTTTTATTTTACTCATATTTTTAGAAGATTTTTGTTATTATTGGTTTCATAGAATGAGTCATATTTGCCGATTTTTTTGGTGTGCTCACGAAACTCATCATTCTTCTGAATATTATAATTTTGGTACTGCATTAAGACAATCTTGGATTGGAGCTCCTTTTACCTGGATATTTTGGGCGCCCCTTGCTTTTATTGGATTCAAACCTGAAGATATTATTTTCCAATCATCTTTAAATTTATTTTATCAATTTTGGGTGCATACAAAACTAACAAAATCTTTTGGAATATTTGATCATATACTCAATACACCAAGTCATCATAGAGTTCATCATGGCACAAATATTCCCTATTTAGATAAAAATTATGCGGGTATTTTTATTATTTGGGATAAAATATTTAAAACATTTATTCCAGAAACATCAGTGCCAAATTATGGTGTTCTTCACCCTGTTAATTCATTCAATCCAGTTAAAATTGCTTTTCATATGCTTGGAGATCTTTATCTTGATATAAAAAATACAAAAAAAAATAAAAGATAAATTTTGTTATCTTTTATACCCTCCAGGATGGAAACCGGATCATAAGGGACTCACTTCAAAACAAATGCAAGACGAATATTATAAAAATAAATCATTCGGAAAAACCTGATATTCTCGCCGATCTTATTTTGTCTATTAATTTTTTAGATTTCAATTCTAAACTATACTTTTTTTTAATTAACCCTATCCATTTTTCTGTAATTAGCTTTGCTTCTTGCTCTATTTTAGCAAATTCACAGATGATATCACATGTATATTTTTCTTCTAAATAGTTCCATGACGAAACATTCATAGAATCCAATCGATCACTCGATATTCCAATTTGTTTTAAATTCAATTTAGAAACTTGACTTTCTGCAATCATAAATAGAGAAGCTTTTACTTTATTTTTATTTTTATCAGGGGAAATACCTAAACAGGAAAATTCATAATGCCATTCATCATTCACATTATCTAAAAAAATGGCGTAACCTAAAAGCCATGGAAATTCTTTATGAGGCAAACCTCTCATGGGGTCACCGGTAGAAGACTTCTCTACATCCTCGTAGCGACTATTATGCCAAAATGCCATATAAGATACCTTTTAATAAAAAGTAAATATTGTTTATTTATAAATGCTTATATAAAAATACTACAAAATGGATTTATGATTTGCCTTTGTAAAATAAAATTTTCAGAAAATTCTTGACATGGCGTACATCTATTATATGTGAAAGCGTGTTTCCTCTCCCGCAAATATTTGCGGAAATTCTTTCAACTCCTTTTTTGTGTGGGGTATGACGATGAAGAAAAACGTCATTCAAGAGTCTCGTGACCTTTATGGTATCGATGATTGGGGTTCCGGTTATTTTGGCATTTCTGATAAAGGAACAGTCGAAGTTTATCCGTTTGGCGACAACAATGTTTCAGTTGATTTGTCACAAATTCTAGCGATAGCGGCTGATAAAAAGGTAAAAACACCTTTAATCATACGATTTCCGCAAATACTCGACACACAACTAACCAGGCTTCAAAACGCTTTTAAAAGCGCTATGGAAGAATTTAAATATGAAGGGGATCTTCGAGCTGTATTTCCTTTTAAAGTAAATCAACGAAAAGAATTTATAGATGATCTTGTCATTAGTGGCAAAAAACATGTCTATGGCTTAGAAGTTGGCACAAAACCCGAACTTTTTGCTGCCCTTGCCTATGATATTCACCCAGAAGCTCTTTTTGTTTGTAATGGATTTAAAGACTCTCATTTTATTGAACTCGCTTTTGATGCCAAAAAAATGGGTAAAAATGTTGTTCTTGTGATTGAAGGAACAGATGAGCTTAAATTTATTATAAATCACGCTAAAAAAGTAGGGTTTTGTGTAGATATTGGCCTCCGCGCAAAACTTTATGCAAAAGGCTCCGGTATGTGGGAAAAATCCGGGGGTATTGGCAGTAAATTTGGGCTAAATAGTGTTGAAATGATGGAAGCTCTTTACCTGCTTGAAGAAGCAGGATTAAAAGACCAACTTGCCATGATTCACTACCATATTGGCTCTCAAATTACAGAAATTAAACGCGTGAAAGCTGCAATGAAAGAAGCAGCGCGTGTTTATGCAAAAATATTAAAAAGTGGATTCAACCTTCGTTACTTAAACATTGGTGGCGGTATTGGAGTTGATTATGATGGCAGTAAAACAAGTTTTTATGTCAGCCATAATTATACAATGCAAGAATTTGCAAATGATGTTATTTATATTATTCAAGATGTTTGTAAATCAGAGCAATGTAAAACGCCAAATATTGTAAGCGAAAGCGGAAGAGCAGTGGCTGCTTATCATGCCGTACTTATCACAGATGTTCGTGAAGTTGAAAAGACGGGAGGAGATCTTGAAGAATGGAAAATCTCTCCAAACGATCATAAACTTCTATCCGATATGGTGAATTCCGTTTCTTATATGAATGGAAAAAACTTTGTCGAATATTTTCACGATGCGCTTCAATACCGTGATGAACTCTTCACCTTATTTAATTTGGGTTACCTTGAAATAGAAGAACGAGCTAAAGCCGAAGTCATTTATTATGAATTATGCAATAAAGCTCTTAGTTTTTATCGCAATTCAGGAATGCAACTAGAAGAATTCGATGAGCTTGAAAAAAATCAATTTGGAAAATACATGGCTAATTTTTCCATGTTTCAATCCATTCCAGATACATTAGGAATTGATCAGCTTTTTCCTGTTATGCCAATAACACGATTAAATGAAAAAACGGAGCATCATGGTGTCATCATGGATCTCACATGTGATAGCGATGGCTGTTTAGATAAATTTGTGGATAAAAGAGATATTAAACACTCTTTAGCTCTTCATATTCCTAAATCAAATGAACCTTATTTTATTGGATTCTTTTTAGTTGGCGCTTACCAAGAAGCATTAGGTAACAATCATAATCTTTTTGGTGCTGTAAACGAGCTTATTGTTCGAATTTCGGATAAAGGAACAATTTCATCGGTTGATGAAGTAAAAGGTGAAGACGTTGGTGAAATTCTTCGTATTATGAATTATAAAGACGAAGAAATTATTGAAGGCTATAACCTTCAACTAAAAAGAAATGTCGCAGCAGGTGTTATTGACAAACAAGAAAGTGAACGTATTCTTCAAAAAGTAAAAAACTTTTTTAATGAATACCCTTACCTTGTAAGAAAAAACTCATTAGAAATAATTGAGTAATTGTACTTACCAAACATCCCCTTGATTCACTCAAGGGGTTTTTTATTTTTAGGGGATTATATGAAATTTTTTAAACGAGCTCGAGACTCAGGGTTTATTATTCCTGATTTTTCTAATTCTGTTAAATATTTTGATAATACGAATTGTAAAATTCTTGATGGAAAATTGTTAAGTAGTCATTTTGTTACTCAAGCTCAAAATTTAAGATCAGGCAGAAAAATACCCTGTTTAGCAGTTATTTTAGCTGGCGATAATCCAGCTTCACAAGTATATGTCAATAATAAAATAAAAATATTTAAAGAAGCAGGTTTTGAATCACAAAGTTTTTTTATTTCTAAAGAAGAAAGTACTGAAAAAAAACTTTTTCAAACAATAGATATGTTAAATAAAGATAATAATGTCGACGGTATTTTAGTTCAATTACCTCTTCCAAATGGATTAAATACTGAAAATATTTTAAATCGAATTTTACCTCAAAAAGATGTGGATGGATTTCTAGCCCATAACTTAGGAACTTTAGCTACGGGTGAGTTAAATAGTGCCATTGCCTGTACCCCTTTTGGAGTCATGGCCTTATTATATGCTTACGGTATAGATCCCTCTGGGAAAAATACAGTTGTTATTGGGAGAAGTAATATTGTTGGAAAACCAATGAGTTTACTTTTATTAAGCGCTGACGCTACAGTAACAATTGCACATTCTAAAACAAAAAATTTAATTCAAATTTGTCAAAATGCAGATATTTTAGTAGCTGCAGCAGGGCAACCCGAAATGGTAACAAAAGATTTTATTAAAAAAGATGCTGTCGTAATTGATGTTGGTATACATAGAAAAGAAAATGGAAAACTTTGCGGTGATACCCATCAAAATATAAAAGAAATGGCAAGCGCTCTGACTCCCGTTCCTGGTGGAGTTGGGCCTATGACAATTGCAATGCTTATGTTAAATACAGCACTAGCTTCATGGAATAAATAATACTTAAAATATTTGGTAATC
Source organism: Silvanigrella sp. (assembly GCF_044369315.1). Lineage (NCBI taxonomy): Bacteria > Pseudomonadati > Bdellovibrionota > Oligoflexia > Silvanigrellales > Silvanigrellaceae > Silvanigrella > Silvanigrella sp. The sequence goes on along the minus strand of NZ_JBIPMD010000091.1, from coordinate 5,771 downwards.
TTATTCATATCTGGTAAGCTTCTTTTTGTTTTATAAAAAAATAATATTGACAACAAAAGAATTCACTGATAATAAAAAAATACACGATTCTAATTTTTAAAAAACAAATATTTAAAAATGAATAATAAGTTAAATTCAAATAGATGAGGTTATTTCTATGAAAAAAGGTTTTTTTATTTCAATATTTATTTCAATTTTGCCTAGTTTTTCTTATGCTATTGACTATAAATGCCCAAATATAAAAAATGGGGATTATAGCTCGATGTTTAATGTAGTCGATAATTGGTATATTTATGCTATAAAGCTAAATGGAAAAACCATTTACAATTTTGAAATTACAAGACAACCATTATGGGATGATTTTACTATAGAAACAACAGAAGATGAAACATCTTCACTTCTTTTTTGCAGTGCAATGTACCCACATGGATTTGTGAATTCATTAAGATCTGTTGATAGTTCTAACTGTAGAATAGATAAAATAAATAAATCTTTTCATTGTCCCTAAATATATTTATTTAATAAAAAAAGACTCTATGATTAAATAAAAGATTTTTTTCTTGCCCAATTTCTAAATTCAGTTTCAAGTTCTTCAAAGGATGATATTTCAAACAATTGATCTTGCATATGATGAATGTCAAAATCTGTTTCAATAATTTTCTCTATACTAAATGGATGTTTTTTTACTTTATCAGATAAACTAAAAAGAATTTCACCACATGAAGAAGCAATACCAGCACCATAAATTCTTGTTAACTTAGGATCGCGATTCTTTCCTTTGTGCGCCGTCTCATTAATAAGACCAAATTCAACAGTGAACCAATAAATTCGGTTGAACCACATAAGCTCTTTTTCATTTTTTGCTGCCGATCCCGCAATTCCAAATAAATGAAAAAATTCGGCAAAACGACTGTGCGTGATCATAGGCAAATGACCTATTTGATCATGAAAGGTATCTGGTGTTGGAGTGTAATCAATTTCATCTGCGTGTCTGATAAAATCGGTGCATGGAAAAACTTTATTCGCAAGCAATGCAAAGAAGTTAACAGGAGAAACAAGTCCTTCTGCTCTTATGACTTGCCATTCCGTACATTTTTTTAAAGCTTCACTTGAATCTGCTAATTTAGGAATTTTATCCAAAGGAAATTTTAAATGATGAATTCCATTCATATATTCTTCACATAAATGATCTTGAACTAAAACTCTTTGTTTTTCATACATTTTATTCCATGTTTCATTTTGTTCTTGAGAATACTTTGGAGCAATAATTTTAGAACCTATTGTGCCTTCAACAGAGGGGCTTGGAACAACGGGATATGAAGATTTTGCTTTATATTCAACCTCTATAGATAAAGCGCCTTCAGGAATGGGTATGGAGTGATTTTTGAGATTGGGACGAAATTCAGAATTCATATATCTGCCTATTTAAAAAAGGGTTTTATTTTTTTTGCGTTTCCCTCAATCAATCGGAATTGATTCAAAATACATTTGATAATCATATCGTAGAAGTTAAGCAAAGACATTATCTATTTTTATGGATCAGCTTCTCATTTAAGCTAGATCACTTTCTTTTTTATGGGCTCAGACTATCTTAAAAGGATTAAAATTTAAATAAAAAAAAACCTACTATTCTAGTTAATATTTTTCTTTATTATTCCGGGGGGAACAATACAAAAAAACTTAACAAAAAAAGTAGGTCTTTTTCAAAGAAAACGATGAATTAACCGCGTTGTGCGTAATATTCAACCACGAGACGCTCATTCACATTAAGAAGAACTTCTTCACGTGAACAAACACTAACAACAGACGCTTGAAGCTTATCAGAGCTGAGGCTTAAAAACGCTGGCGGTTGTGCATTAGAACGGTGAACGATGTTATTCTTAACAAGAGCTAAAGTAGCTTCTTTGTTAGTTGGAACAATAACTTCACCTGGTTTACATTGGTAACCTGGCATATTTACTCTACGGCCATTTACGTGAACATGTCCGTGACGAACAAGCTGACGAGCAGCTGGAATCGTTGGGGCAAATCCAAGACGGAAAACAATGCTATCGAGACGCATTTCGCAAATGCGAAGAAGAGCTTCACCAGTAAGAGTTTTAGCCTTACGAGCTGCTTTTACATAACGTTGCATTTGTCTTTCAGTAAGACCATAGTTAAAGCGAATTTTTTGCTTTTCCTCAAGAGCAAGAGCAAATTCTGACTTCTTTTGCGGAGCCGCGCCGTGTTGTCCAGGGCGGGATTTCCTTTTGATTTCTTTATTTGTAAGCCCTGGCAAAGTTCCGAGGCGACGAGCGATGCGCATGCGTGGGCCAGTGTAACGAGACATATGTACTAAGTACCTCCATAAAATGTTCAAAACACAGGCGCACTATATGTTTTTTATTTTCATAAGGAAAGCCCTTATTGAAAATCTTTTCATGTTTTTTCTTACGCCTATGCCTGCATTGTAACTAACTAAAACTATTAAATAAATTCTCCATACGCCCCGGACTAGTTTATTTGCTTGAAAAAACGGTCGGTACGGAACTCCGGAAATAAGCCAGTATCTCCAGTAGTTGAGAACAAGACAAAGATGGCTTTACCATACAGAGCATCTTCATCTACAAAACCAAAAACGCGGCTGTCAACAGAACTATCACGGTTATCGCCAAGTACAAATACTTTCTTGGGGGGAACAAGAAATGTTCCTGACTCAAAGTAAGTCTTACCAGGCTCATCCGACATCAGTATTAGATGTGGCTCCAAATGTAAATCCTTATTTTCTTCAATAATTAGAGAATTTTGATAGTAGCGGTAGGGGCTATTGCCAAGATAACTTTGTGAAACCTGTTCTCCATTGATTATAACGATCCCTTTATGAAAAGATATAGTATCCCCAGGGATACCAATAACCCTCTTTACAAATGTTTCATTACTATTAGGAGAATTAAAAAAAAGAACGTCCCCACGATCTGGACTTTTCCATCTTATAAGAGGAGATTTCACAAAAGGAAGCCATAATCCATAACTCAATTTATTCAGCATAACTCTGTCACCAGGAATAATATTTGGCAACATAGATGTTGATGGAATTAAGAAAAACCCAAGTAAAGAGGTTTTAATTAATACAAAAACAAGAATAAAACCGACTACCCATAAAAATTCTGTAAAATAATTTTTTTTCAAAAAAGGCCTCTCAGACATTTGAATTAAGAAAGTCCAACAAACAAGCCAAATTGTGATATACTCATACACTTTTTTATATCATTTTCCACCTAAAAAACTATACGTATACCCTTATTATTTGATATACCCACCATAATACCGGAGTATTCGGTTTAACTTATCAACAAATAATTGGGAGCCTTCCATGCAAGTCGAAAAACCAGCCAGAGGAATAGATTTTCCTTCGGTAGAACAGGAAATGTTAAATAAATGGGAAAGCGAAAACATTTTCCAACGAAGCATATCCGAACGCCCTCAAAACAAAAAATATAATTTCTACGATGGCCCTCCCTTTGCAACAGGATTACCACATTTTGGCCATTTTGTTCCAAGTTCTGTTAAAGACGCCTTCCCACGTTACTTTACCATGAAAGGTTTTCGGGTAGAAAGACGTTTTGGTTGGGATTGTCATGGCGTCCCTGTAGAATTACTTGTTCAAAAAGAACTTGGCTTAAATGGAAAACTGGACATTGAAAAATTTGGTATTCCCAATTTTAATAAAGCATGTAGAGAATCTGTTGTACGTTATACAAAAGAATGGCGAAATTATATCAAGCGTCTAGGCCGCTGGGTTGATATGGATGACGAATACCGTACCATGGATCCCGAATTTATGGAAAGTGTTTGGAATATTATACATAAGTTGTGGCAAAAAGGCTTAATTTACGAGGGCAAATTTGTTGTAAGTTATTCAGCTGCTCTAGGAACAACTCTATCTAATTTTGAAGCCAGTCAAGATTATCGTGATGTTCAAGATCCCTCTTTAACGATCAAAGCAAAATTAAAAGGAAAACACGAAGGTAAAAGTCTTCTTGTCTGGACTACGACACCTTGGACACTACCAGCTAACTTTGCTGTCGCTATTGATGCAAAAGCAATTTATGCTGAAATTCACGATTCAAATTCAAATGAAAATTATTATATTTTAAAAGATCGTATTTCTTCTTACTGGCCTAAAGAAAACTCATACCAAATTATTCGCGAGTTTGTTGGTGAAGAATTAGTGAATGTGTCTTATGAGCCTTTTTTCAACTCTTGGGTTGAAAAAGGTGGTAAAAATTCATTTAAAATTTATGGCACGAATTATGTCTTGCACGATACTGGAACGGGTGCTGTTCATACCGCTCCTGCATTTGGTGAAGATGACTTTCATGCAGCAAAAGAATACGGACTTCCTATATTTGACCATTTAGATTCAAACGGAAAATTTATTGAAGGAAACATCCCAGAAGTCGTAGGACTCGACTTTAAAGCGGGAGATAAGGTCATTATTGCTGATCTTAAAAAACGTGGATTTATTTTCAAGCACGAAACATTTGTGCATAGTTATCCTCATTGTTACCGATCCGGCGTTCCTTTAATGTACAGAGCTGTTCCTTCTTGGTTTGTTAAAATTCAAGAAAATCGTGATTTGTTACTTAAAATGAATGATCAAATAAATTGGGTTCCTGAGCATATTAAAACGGGTCGTTTTGGCAAATGGCTTGAAAATGCAAGAGACTGGAATATTGGACGCTCCCGTTATTGGGGTAATCCTATTCCAATATGGAAAAATGAAGTAACAGGAGAAGAGTTATGTATTGGCTCTATAGCTGAACTTCAAAAATATACAGATAAAAAAATAACAGATCTCCATATGGAATTTATAGATGATATTTTAATACCATCTACCAAAAATCCTGGTACCTTTCTGAAAAGAATTCCTTTTGTACTAGATTGCTGGTTTGAATCAGGGTCTATGCCTTACGCACAACATCATTATCCTTTTAAGCGAGCAGAAGAATTTGAATCGTTATTTCCTGCAGATTTTATTTGTGAAGGAATAGACCAAACAAGAGGCTGGTTTTACACCTTAACATTACTTTCTAGCTTATTATTTGAAAAACCAGCATTTAAAAATGTTGTAGTAAACGGCTTAATTCTTGCAGAAGATGGTCGTAAAATGAGTAAAAGTTTAAAGAACTATCCGGATCCAATGGCAACATTGGAGGAATACGGAGCCGATTCCATCCGTTTATTTTTACTATCTTCCCCAGCAACAGTAGCAGAAGAAGTTCGATTTAGTATTGAAGGTGTAAAAGAAAGCACCCGTCGTGTTTTGTTACCTTTATGGAATGCTTATTCTTTTTTCGCAACTTATGCTTCTATTGATAAGTGGTGCCCTGAAAACGATTTTATTGAAAGTAACAATCAATTAGACAAATGGATTCAGTTACGTTTAAATGAACTCATCAAAAACATTGATGAGTCTATGAACACTTACCAAATTGCAAAAGTAGCTCCTTCTATTATCGAGTTTTTTGATGATTTAAATAACTGGTACATTAGAAGAAGTCGACGTCGTTTTTGGGAAAGTAACAATGAAGCCTATTCAACACTTTATAAAGTTCTTTTACAAGCAACTCAAGTTTTGGCTCCTTTTGCTCCTTTTACAGCAGAGTATTTCTTTGGTAAGTTAGCTCTTACAAAAGAATTAAAACAAATAGGAAGTGTTCATTTATCTATTTTGCCAGAGCACAGAGAAATATCAATTGAAGAGCAAAATTTATTAAAAGAAGTATCCA
>NZ_JBIPMD010000298.1:0-3432 GCF_044369315.1 Silvanigrella sp. | reverse complement strand
CGGTGGTCGCCGTATCATGAAAAGGTTTTTTGATTTTATATAAATATTTATTATATTGATTCTCATTATCGTTTTTTTAGTGTATTTAAAACAAATAATTATTAAGTAATTTTAAATTTTGCTCATTAATTATTTTTTAATAATAATTATAAAAAAATATACTTTTATTTATATATTCAATAATTTATATCGAAATTCTTACATCTAAAATTTACTTCTAAAACTTATATTTAAAATTATAATTTGACATTAAAATTTTATAAACCTAATTAAAAAAATATTGCAGAATAAATTTCATGCAATTAAATCAAAATTACATTTACATTTTATTTAAATACGAGGATAATATGAAAAATAATTCTAAATTATTTATTCTTTCTAATATTTTTGCTATATCTTTTTTTGGATGCAAAAATGACAATAAAAAATCAGATATCAATAATGAGGCCGACTCAAAACAATATCTTGATTTAGTAATAAATAAAAGCTCAGGTCAAAAAATAAATACGGATATTTCTGCAATAAGTAATTTCTCAATTGATGTTTTAATGACTTGTGGAACCCAAATTGATGGAAATTTAACTGACAAAATTCTTGATAACACTAAGTTTACAATTTCTTCAAAAAACAATAAAGCTCAATTACCTTATGAAAAAGATAAAGCATGTGAATATAAATTTGAAAAATTCACTTTAGATAATATTGAATATGTAGTTTTTAATAATAATACATTTTTAATATTAAAATTAAAAAACGATATAATCAATCTTACTAAATCTCACTATAAAAAAGATAGTCAAAATATTTTAGTTTCAGGTTCAAAATTATCGGGTGATAATACTGTAAAATTAACAATATCTGATACAATCAAAAATCTTATTAATGGTCAGAATATTGATACTGATGGAAATATAGTATTGCAGTCTGATGCAAATATATCAAATGAATTGGAATTATTTGATAATGTACTGACTATAAATAAACTAAAAGCACCAGATCCTTTAAAAATAAAAGTAGTAAAAAATTCGTACACGAAATCTAAAGATTCAAAAAGTGAAATAGATATTAATTCACTTACTACTTATTCGATTATGCCAATTGATAACTATGTTATGCCATCAAATAATTGTTTTATCTTTTCATTGGATAATACATTAGTAGATTCGACATGGGAAAAAATTAATGAATTATATAATAATTCATTATCAAAAATTGCTTGTATTTCTCTATATTTAAATATTAAAAACAATTGGAATGATTATGCAGGAAAAATAAATTATATAATTTCAGCAAACACTGCTGATGGTTATGACAATGCTTACCGTGTTGTTACAATTGGAAAAATGAAATATTAATTTTATTTTTAAAGGAAATTATATGATATATATAAATAAAAAAAAATTTTACCTTAATTTTTAATTTAATATTTTTCATTGGATGTAAAAATATTAACAATTCAAACCCTAAATATGATGAAAGTAATTTAGATTATTATAAGTTAGAATTTTCTTCACAAACCCAACCAAAAAACAATATTTTAAATATAAAAAATAATTGGGAAATAAAGGGAACTCTTATTTGTCCTAACATTTTAGAGCTACCTATCAATTTATCAAAAACAGACAAAAAAATTATTACAATACCAAAATCTAAAAATTGTGAATTTATCTCTATTTAATAATAATGGAAACAAAGAAGAATATTATTTAAATGAAGAAAATAATTTTTTTGAAACGAAACTTGGAAATTCAAAAACAATTTCATATAAAAAAACAGAAAATCAACAATCAAAAATTTTTTCTTTAGTACTAAATTTTAAACATGATAACACAATATCTTTAAATTTATCAAATAAAGAATCTATAAATAATAAAATTCTTTATGAACTTGTTGTTTCAAACTCTGATGGTATTAAAATTACATCGTTTCCTACAAATAGTGACTACGCATATTTTATAATTAAAAATATGAATAAAAATGTAATTATTTTTCATAATACAAAAGTAATCAATAATAAAATAGAAATTAAAAATAAAAGTGACATCACTTTGAATGAAAATTTTGATAGAATTAAAAATATTCAAAATTGTCAAATTAATATCAAAATTGGAGAAGGAAAAGAATGCATTTTATTTATAAAAAATAAGCTTGATAAAATGGGGACCCATGGTGATAAAATTGAACTTTCTTTTCGAACCTTGATTCATAATTCTCCAGCAATTATAAAATATATGATTCATGTTTATATTGAAAAACACCTATTTATTACAGGAAATTATGATAATCCTTGTAAAGATGGAAAAAGTAAATGGGATGGAGACTATTTAAGTTGCTATCATAACGAATTTCATGATTTTTTTGACTTTGATGAAGATAAAAATATTTTTCCATTTATAGACAATAACATCAAAAAAGCAACTTATATTAGCGATTCGATTGAATATACCTTTTACCAAAGATTTAATGATCCAGTTAAGTATTTCTTATTTATTCAAAAAATAGAAAATTTAAATAATAAAACGGAAAAAGAAATTATTTTTACTAAAGCGGATAATAAAAAACCAATTGTAGATTTAAAATTAAAATCAAATTGGAAATTTATGAAAGAAAATATTTTTGATCAAAACAAAATAGTTATTTATTCGGAACATATAAATCTAAGTAGTACCAATAATGATAAAATAAATAATTATTTTTACTTCAAATTAAATAATAACAATAATAACGAAGATAATTATAATAATTATGACCCAAATTTTTACGAAATTATAAAAATTCCATTTTCTGAAAATGAAAAAATATATTTAAAATTAAGAGCATTTATAAAATGTAATCCAAGTTTATTTGATATAAAATCTTATAGAAGTTCTTATGATTGTTTATATTTTGATAATAAAAAAAATCACCCAAACTTAAACTTAATTTTTGAACCTCATGAAAATGAAGAATTAATAAATTTGGAAGTAAATAAAGATTATACGGCAAAGTTAAAATTCGATATTATACATTCATCTGACACTCAAAAGAAAGGAGAAATTCACTTCGAATTCAATATCAGAAAAGACGAAAATAATATTTTATATCTTGAAAAAAATTACAAAGTATCTGAAACAATTTAATATCTATAGCCATATTCCTATCTTCCATAGACTTTAAAAAAATTCAATATATAATAAAATGAGGTTAGATTAAAAGAAGATAATATATTTCAAATTAATATCTTCTTATGTTAAAATAATCATTATTAACTAGGGTCACAAATGCTAAAAATAAACATAAAACTTACGTCTATGATTTTTATTCTATGGTATGATCCCCGAAAAGTGGACTATTAAATTTCATAATTTTCTTCATATTCTAAAGGTGCATGATAATCAAGGGCAGAATGAGCACGAATTCGATTATAAAACACCTCTATATATTCTATGACTG
>NZ_JBIPMD010000297.1:0-3436 GCF_044369315.1 Silvanigrella sp. | reverse complement strand
AAGTTTACTACAATCGTGTTAGAAAGCATTCGTCGAATGGATATCTGTCTCCAGTTATATTTGAAATAACTAGACCAATGAAAAAGGTCGGTTAATTGTGTCTATAAAATTGGGGGAAGATCAGTTTTAATTCAAAATGAAAAAAATATCAAAAAATATGACTTACAAATTTATAAAACAATATTAACAAATAGATATGAAGTTGACATTAAAATAAACAAGCAAATTTATAAGTTTGGAGGAGTAAGTTTAATGATTCATTTTATAGACGAATTTTTAAAAAAAGTCTCTTATTCCGGTTTTCAACACAAAATTAAAATAAAGAATTAATTATGCAAAATATTATTAAAGAAATTGAAAGAATGCTTCATAGTTCTGTTGTTTTTTATCCAGATGCTCAAAAAAATGTTGCAGGCTCCTTTAAAGTTGTCTTTCCTGAAATTTATTATGATAAATTTAGGGAGCTAGATGAAAAGCAAAAAGAAGTATTGTCTAAATTTATAAAAATATTTTATAAAAAACTCTATGAAATTGAAGAATATAATAATAAAATATTAAACGAAGGTGTTTTAAATTTTGAAAAAGATAAAAAAATATTATTAAACAAACAAAATATAATGAATTATTTTATTGAATATTTTGGACAATATGTAAATGCTTATACAGATATTATTTTAGATGAAAACTGTCCTTACTATGCTTTAATAAAGAACAATGAAATAGGTGTTGCAAAATATAAAACCTTATTAGGAAAAAAACATGAGGTTAATGGTCTAAAATATGCGGTTTATTTAAAAATAAATTCAAAATATATCCCCATTGTTGAAAAATTTAGAAAAGAACATTCTTTAGCTCTAAAAATTTTTCCAGCTACAAAAGAATTTACTTTATATTATGCATTCGATATTTTTGATGGTGATGTTACGTACATAAAAAATATGGATAATGAACAAATTGAAAAATATTTTAAAGGTTCTAAAATTATATGAATTTTGAAAACTTTTTATCACAAAAAATATTTGAACTAAGACATGAATTAAACAAATTGACAAATGAGCATCCCGAGCTAAAACCTCACTTTGGACTCTCTCATGCTGGGTTATTAGATAATGAGACAGAAAAACTTGTAGAATCTTGTTCTTTCTTTTTAAGACTAACCCATTCCAAAATGCAAAGCGTTATTGCAAACCAAGTTCGAAATTTTATGGAGCCCATTTTTCCAGAATGGTATATGCCAGAAATCCCTTCTTACATTATTGAATTTGATAATTTTGAAGAGTTTTATTCTATTCAGGAAGAGTTTGATGAAAATGAAATCATTTCTTGTGAATGTACTTATGAAAATAAAAATTTGAAACTAAGTGCTCCTGGAGGTATGCAACTTTCACCATTTTCTGCAATGAATAGTTTTTTTGTAACAGGTGATAGAGAATGCTATTTACACATTAAATTTGAAAATAGAATTGAATTTGAAGACTATGACTTTAACGCTAAAATAAGATTGTACTTACATTCAGATGATTCTGAAGAAATTGTGAGTTTAATTAGTTATTTATTTGACAAAAATTTAATTCATAAACAGATAATTCTACAAAGTAATGAAGAAGAATATAAGGCAGACAAAACTATTTTAAGTCTTAATTTTGAAAATTCAGAAAAAAAGAATGTTTTTTTTGAGTCAAAAAATAAACTAGAAAATACAAGAGAAATTTTGAATAATTTAAAGAATTTACTTTTTATAGACATTGATTTGACTGAATTTAAAACTGTTTTATTAGACGATTTTACAATAAAAATTCCCCTATTAAGTCAAGCTTTCCTTAAATTTAAACATCTTAAAAATTTTATAAAAACAAATTGTTTTATATTTTATAATATTTATAAAACAAAAATGCCTTGGCAATTCATAGATATTGACTCTAAAGATGAACTAGAAATAGCAAGTTTAAAACATGATGGTGTGATTCACATTTGTAAAGTTGAATATTATGATAATAAAAGAGGAAAAGAAGTCGATTTAAAAGGAGTAGCAGGAATTTCAAAATTTTTGTCATTTGATTTTGAAATTCCTTTTAATATAGAGTATAAAATTAAAATTAATAAAGAATTATTAAAAGATGAAATACACATTTATAAGGAAGCAATTTGTACTACATTAATTAAAAATCCATGTTGTCTTTTAGAAAAAGAAATTTTTACTTCAAAATCATCAAATAACTATATTGGTAAAATATTAAATTCAAATAGCAATCATATTTTTTACAGTGAAGCTTTGTCTGATCCTAAGTTTTTTCAATATTTATATAATATGAATTATTTTATTGGAAAAAAAATAAAACCCTTAAAATTTTTAATAAATTATTATAATAAAATAGAACACCTGTATTTTAATCATAAGATGTCTTTTTATTTTTATTTAAAAAATATTTTAGAGCAAAATTGGAATTTAAAAGTCGAAATGATAAATGAAAATTTAGAGTTTTATTCGGATTTTCTGCTAACAGCAGAGCAAAATAAATCATTTTTCTTTTATGACAGATACATGGAGTTTATTATGACTCAAATGAATGATAAAGATTATAAGCACATTATAAGAAGAAATTAAATTTTATCGTTTTAACTAAAATGCTTTTTTATATTCTTCTTTTTTCTAAATAAATTCCAAATTTTCTTATAACATAACCAAAAAATATTGGAAAATAAATTGAAAATACAATATTAATGTAAGTTGTAATATTAATTAAATGGTAAGGATAAATGTTTAACAAATATTTTACGGTAAATTTATCATATATTAAATAAAAATTGTAAAAATTTATTGAAATAAAAAAATATATAATCCCCATAGTTTTTTCATAACTTGTTCTATATATTATTACATTGTAATATAGTTGAACTACGTAGATAGAATGTGGGAAGAAAATATTGAAAAAACATATGAATATAAATGATCTATATAGAGTTTCTTTTTCAAAATAAAAATTATATATTGTTAAAAATGCAATAATGAATTGAGTGGTAATAGTTAAATAAATTATACTTTTTGAAATAAATTTTGATATGGAAAATAAATCTTTAGGATAATAGCTCTCTTTTTGATATTTTAAACATAAAAACCTTATTAAAGTAGATAATATTAAGTTTATTATAAAAATGATTAACATAAATGATAAATATATTTTAATTTTATCATAATAAAAATGATTTTCATAACTACTTTTTATTTCAAAATAACTTTCTAATTTATAGTATAATTTAAAATATTTAATATAATAAAATAAAGTTGCCTATTGTTAAAAAAATTCAAATCTTAATTCCAAAAATGTTCTATTATAACTTAAGTTTGAAATTATAAATACTGGTATGATCCCCGAAAAGTGGACTATTAAATTTCATAATTTTCTTCATATTCTAAAGGTGCATGATAATCAAGGGC
>NZ_JBIPMD010000296.1:0-3442 GCF_044369315.1 Silvanigrella sp. | reverse complement strand
TTTCAAAAGCAACTTGCTCTGACAATTTTAAAAGTCTATTTTCCATCTCCATTTAAATCTCCTCCTCAAAAGGAGATTTAATTCTGGATTTATGCTTTGTAAAAATCACTTATTGGGAGGACACTTTTCTACTCGAAAAAGTAAACAGATTTCATCTTGAAAAGACGGAAAATTTTCTAGCTTTTTGCTTTTTATAAGAGCGGCAACACGGGAAGGTAAAATCCCTACTCCACAGCCACTAGAAGTTAACATTGCAATAACTTCTAAACTGCTTGATGGGATAACCCTTTTAAACTTTATCCCAATTTTCGACATTTTCTTTAGAACGGATTGAACTTGTAATAATTCTGGATCGCATAAAAGAATGGCGTCATTTGAATTTATTTTTTCGATATCTCGGGCAGAGTTTGAGCTCCAAAAAGTTATTTCATCTTCGCAAATTTTACGAATGACTAAATCTGGATGATGTATTGGGTTTACAACAATACCTATATCTATGGAAGAGCTAATGACACCTTCCACTATTTTTCTTGAAAGCGCATGAATTAGTTTTATGTTTAGTTGTTTGTGTTGTTCCATTAAATTTGGCAGAAAGTTTCCCAAAGAATATAAAGCAATTGAAGGATGACATCCTATAGAATAGGAGCCCTGAATTTCATTTACAGTTGCCAGTGCTTGATCTTTTACTTTATCCCATATCTGTAAAAGATGTTTTGAATGAGCTAATAATTGTTTTCCGGCTTGGGTTAAGGTAACTCCTGATTTATTGCGGGTCAAAAGCGCTGTGCCAATGGATTCTTCTAGTCTTTGCATGGCTAAACTTAAAGAAGGTTGACTTATTCCAGCTCGTTCTGCTGCTCTAGAAATATTTAAAGTACTTGCGACTTCTATAAAGTAGCAAAGATCAGAAGGGGAAGATATCATATGTGCCTCAAATAGATAAATCTTAAGTAACAATTACAAAATAGGCTTTGATTTTAGAAAATATAGTTTCATTCTCTATCATAAAATATAAAAATTAATATAATGATCTTAGTAATATAATTCTGCATGAAGGGGAAGGGCTTGAGCTTTTATTAGATTTATAAATATAAATCTAATTTTAAATTAATTCTAATAAGATAAAATTAGGATACTCTGTTTAGGGGCTGTCCAACATAGAATTTAGAAGAAATTTACAGAATATAAAAGAAGGTGTTCAATTATTTTCGCAAAAAAGATAAAGGAACACCAGATGAGAAATATAAATCAGATTATGATTCTTGCGCAAGAGATATCCCCACTTTTTTTGAGTTATAAAACCAGAAAACATGAAATGAAAAATATACTGGGAGGAATTATTTGGATTTTAGTTACTGGATCGCAATGGCATTTATTACCACGAGAAAACTTTCCACCAAAAAGTACTTGTTATTATTGGTTTGAAAAATTTAGAAAAAACAATATTCATGGAGTTATATTGTTTAACATGTCTTCAAAAAACAAGAAGAATAAAGACTACCAAATAAAAGAAGCTTACATTGACGCAACGTTTACCGAATCTAAAAGAGGAGGAGATAAAATTGGGGGAACAAAAGCTGGAAAAGGAACAAAATTATTTGCAATTGTTTCAAAAAATAATAAAATATTACATTTGAGTCTTGAGAATGCAACACCTCATGAATCAAAATTTATCTTGCCAATAATAGAAAAAGTGCCTAAAAAATTAAAACCATTAATTCTTATTGGTGATAAAGCTTATGATTCATTTCCTATAAAAAATCAGTTACAGGAATTAGAAGTGAAATTAATTGCTCCTAATAAAATAAATCAAATAAATAATAGGCAAGATGGACGTAATCTTCGTCGATATAAAAGAAGACACATAGATGAAAATTATTTTGCCGATTTACAAACATTTCGTAGGGTGATTATTCGTTATGAAAGAAAATCAGAAAATTATCTGGTATTTGTGAAACTAGCAGCAATTTGCTTAAATTTCTGGAAATTCAATATTGGCATGAAAATTGTTGCTTGAAATTATGTTGGACAGCCCCTAGATACTTTTTTAAGAGGAATAATTGGCTGGAGTATGCAAAATAATTTAAAAAGAGAAATCGTTTTGAATTCACTAAATGTAGCATACAAAAAAGATCTCATTTTCCAAAAGGAATCATTTTTCTTAGTGACAAAGGCTCTCAATATTCAAGCAAAGAAGGTAAAAATAATTGAAATTAAATCATTTTCATCTAAGTATGAGTAATAGCTGTTATGAGAATTCCATTACAGAATTATTTTACCACTTTGAAAAAAGAATTAGTGCATCATTTAACTTTTTTACAAGAAAAGAAGCAAAATCTTCAGTCATAGAATATATAGAGGCGTTTTATAATAGAATTCGTGCGTACTCTGCCCTTGATTATCATACTCCTTTAGAATATGAAAAAAATTATGAAATTTAACAGACCACTTTTCGGTGATCATACCAAGTATTGCATTTATTTTGGGTTCTAGTATTAAATAGCTGCTCTGGTTTGCAACTATAAATTAGCATTAAATAAAAAATGCGATTAATATATTTTTCATTTAGCTCCAAATAAATTAAAAAAATAAAAATATTTAAACCCAATAAAAAAATAGAGTTAAAACCTAAATGAGAATTTGTATATTCCGAATGAATTTCAAATGAATAAAATGTTATTTAAAATATTTATAATAAAATAAATTGTAATGAAAATGATATATTTTATAATTTTAATCATGAAAAATATCATTTTCTTAATCTAATTTAAATAAAGTTTTTATTTATTAGTCCAATAATTTATTTAATAAAATCATTAAGTTAAATCAACAAAAAAATACTCATTTCCTTAAATAATTAAAATTAAAAACTATTTTCAAAAAATAAAATTAATATACATAAAAATTTTTTGGTGATAAAAATAGTTTGCTGTAAAGGAATTACATCAATTTAATTCATAAGAATTTTAATGTTAAAATTCTTATTTTTCAAACTTTCTTAGGAGAATGTTACATGAAATCAGTTCGTTCAAAAATTTTAATCGCTGTTACTTTAGGGTCAGCGCTCGTTTTAGCATCTTGTAATAAAGGAGATTCTAATTCAGAAACACCAAAAGAAAATAATGGTGGCAATGGTGGCAATGGTGGCAATGGTGGTAATGGTGGTAATGGTGGCAATGGTGGTAATGGTGGTAATGGTGGTAATGGTGGTAATGGTGGTAATGGTGGTAATGGTGGTAATGGTGGTAATGGTAATATAACAGATAATATTGATGGTACTATAAACCAAGTTAAATCAGGTAATACTATATATATTTTATCTAAAGGAATGATCCTAACCCCCATTTCAAGTTGACACTTTTCCATCATGAAAAGGAGAGTCAATGGATAAATTAGCAGAGCCACGAAGGCGCTTAGGATATTATGAAAAGCGAGCAATATT
>NZ_JBIPMD010000295.1:0-3453 GCF_044369315.1 Silvanigrella sp. | reverse complement strand
AAAACCCAAAAGATTGGTTACCTTGGAATTATCTTGATACTATCAACAAAATCAAAAACCACTCTCTATAAAAAATTTAATTCCATTCATTGTGTTTGTAAAATGCACTTATTGGGAGGACACTGCTCAAGCCGTTTCCTCCTTAGCAAGAATGATTGGCCCTGCTTTCCTTGGCCTTACATATCAAAATGGCATAGGGAACTTATACTTTATAAAAGAAAAATCACTTTACATCTCAGCTATTATTCTTTTTACTGGTTTCTTAATTGGCATGACTCTTTTGAAAGACTCTCGCCAGAACAGTTAAATTACTATAAATACTAAATTAATTTTAAGGATTCCTTCAGAATGAACAAAAATATCTCCATTCCTCTGGTTAAAATTGGCAATGAAATGATAGTCACTTTTGGAAAGTCGGGCTCCAATCTTAAAAATGTATATCACATAGACACTATTTTATCGGAGTGGACTAAATCATTTTTAAACGAGTATTCTTTAATTTCGGATGACAAGAATTATCAGGAATTATCTGGAATTTTAAAATTAATTAAGGAACAAGGCGTTTATCGGATAGAAGGCAATATTGAATTTGAACCATTATTAGAATGTGTCCGTTCCCTTACCTTATTTAGAGAAAAGATTCGCGCCGAAGTAAAAGGTTATTTTGTCCCATTAAATTCCCAAAAGTACCAACAATCTGGAATATCTAAATTTTCAACCGCTATTGAAAATGACGAAATTGAATTGTCTGAAAGTGATTTAGAATCTTACGCTTTTCAGGGCAATGCGATTCAATTAGACGAATTATTACTTGATACGATGTTTTGTGCCTTGCCTGAGCTTCCCTTATGCAGAGAGGATTGCAAAGGGCTCTGTTCTGAATGTGGAACCGACTTAAACGAAACAGATATAAAAGGTAAGAGGCTTATTGTTGAGCACAGTAAAAAATGCTCTCATCATAAACCAATGAAAATACAATAATATCTTATACTTTTAAAAATATTTAAAGATAAGATATCTTACCAAAGTAACTAAATAATAATTTTAAAATATATTTATAATATTAATATAAACCCAAATTAAATCCGAATACATATATAGTTTTTGCACTGAATTTGCAAGGGAGTTGATAACATGTTTCTTTTAAAAGTCATCAATATATTAAAAATACTAAAATATTTATTTATTTTTAGTATTTTAATCATATCCAAAGATGCTATGGCTTCCGATGATTTATTAGAATATAAAGTAATGCCTAATGATACAATTACAACAATATTACAGAAACTTTCCTTAAAACCGATTTATGGTAAAAATGGTACTTTAGAAGAAGTATTAAAGTTAAATCCTGATAAGCAAGAAAGTTTAGGAAATTGCATTTATGTTGGTGAAATTCTATTATTACCTAAAAAAATAGTTAAATTACAAGCAAATAAATTAAATGAAAATAATAAAAAAGAAAAAATTTTAACAAAAGATAAAGTGAAAGAAAGTGAAATCAAAATAACTCCTCCTGAAAAAAAGATTCCCGTTCAAAAAGAAGTTGTAAAAAATCCAGTACCAATAAAATCTATTGAAAAACCTAAAGAAAAACCTGTCGTAATAAGTAATCCACCTGCTCAAAGTAACGCTGTAAACAAGCCTGTTATTGTAAACAATCCTCCTGCTGCACAAATAAACAAACCTGTTATTGCTAATCCTCCACCTGTTCAAAGTAACACTCTAAACAAACCTGTTATTGCTAACAACCCTCCTCCTGTTCAAAGTAACGCTGTAAACAAGCCTGCTATTGTTAATAATTCAAATTCAATGGAGAAAAAATCAAATGAAATTTTTATAGCAAATCAAAAGGGAAATTATACAAACAAGAATAATATCAATTTAACAAATCCTCAAAATCAATCTTCTATAAATAATGAAGTGTTCTTCTTTTCAAAAACAGCTTTGCCAGCATTACCAATGAGAGCTGAAAAAATTCCAGAAAATAATGAAGTTTTAAATAGAAATTTGAATACAAATAAAATGAGTCCTGAAAGTGAATTTGAATTTAATTTGGACACAAAAAATAGCTGCAATACAAATCAAAGCTGCAAAACATGGTTATGGGAACCATCAATAAAATGCTGTAAACCTGCCAAAAGATATTTTCTTTACTATGAAAATAATTCCCTATAATAAATATTAATAAAGTCTTTGTAATAAAAAATTAATCCAGCCTTTAAGTTGCTGCCACATGGTAAGTGAGTTTTCTTTTGAAGTAATATGAAGACCAATATAAATAGCAATAAATATAAAACACCAAAATAATAAAAAATTAAAGTATTTTTTTAGCAATGATATTAAAAACTTTTTACGTATTTTTTTAAATTCTTTTTCAAGAGCAAACTGAGCATCATTCCAGCCCGTTACATATTCTTCAAAAATGCGTTTTTCTAAATGACTAAAGTAAAAATGAGAACTTTTTGAGTCTAGGACTGATAATTCAGTCACATTACATTGCATTAACAACCAATTAGAACGTGATTTTTTTATTTCTTCTAATGCAGTTAGTATAAATTTCTTTTTAAAATAATGATACGATAAAAATGAAAACATTCTATAAGGAGAAATTTTCGAATTTGCAGTTAGTGATTTTTTTAATATTGAAAGGAATATATCTGAAATATCTTCGGAACCCGATTTGATATTCGAAAAAAGAGCGGCCTTAAATAAAGCATTTGTACCAATATCAAAAGCTTCTATTTCACTTCCGATCACATCGGCTATTATTAAATTCCGATTATTACGCCCTTTTTTGCTATAGATGCTGGAAGTTGTATTCACAAAAGATCAATCTCACTGAAATTACTTAAACCACTCACTTCTGGCAAATACTCTATATCGTTCTTTGGTACAAGTACTTGACGTTCAGCGCCTCTAATATGAGCCACATAACGAGAACATTCTTTATGAGAGTTTTCTTTGAAAGGAGCAAATGGACACTGAGCGCCACATGCCGATTTTACCCCACAAACATCACTAAGCACTAATTTCCCTTCCGTATCGACTAGACCTTGCTTAACATGATATGGGCATCTGCTTTCCTTCATATTTCACCCCATGGTTATTAATTTTGAACAAAATATTTCATGCGCAAAAATTTACGCATTTCTTATTTTGACACATTTTTAAGCTTGTATTGCTTTAAACTGAGTAAAGCATATTGGTTTTACCTAGTCAAATTTTTTTCAATTCAAATTAATAAACAAGACTTAATTTTACATGTCATTTTTTTGATTTAGTAAGAATATGGACAACGAGAATAAAATTCTACTCAAATTTTAAAAATCTATCTTAAATAAAACGAATAAAATAAATATTATTTTGATTTATCTTTGAATTTTCAACAGATTTTTAATAGAAAGAAATAAAATGATTAATTATAACAAATATTCTAATATAACAAGAGAAGAA
>NZ_JBIPMD010000294.1:0-3473 GCF_044369315.1 Silvanigrella sp. | reverse complement strand
GACAATTTTAAAAGTCTATTTTCCATCTCCATTTAAATCTCCTCCTCAAAAGGAGATTTAATTCTGGATTTATGCTTTGTAAAAATCACTTATTGGGAGGACACGATAATTCAACTAATGAAATATGAGTATTCATATCTTTTTGAATAGAATTAAAGGCAGGTAAATACATGTCAATAGTTAACGGATCAAATGCTGTTAATACTCCTAAAAGAATAACAAGCCATAAGTTTTTTCTATTAGGTAACAAAACAGAACGTGTACTTCCATTTGGCTGGTTCATTTTGTTTCTTTCATGTTTAAATTTTCTATTGATAATGTTTCTCAAATTCAATAAAAAAATTCAAGAGGATCTATATAAAATTTTTTTGACTCTTAAAATTTTATTAAAAACAAAAAGTTTTTAATAATATTAAAATTTGTAATAATTTTTGAAATAATATTTTTAATTTCTAAAATAAATGTTTTTAAATAATATTATTTTCAATCATTTAATCAATTTTGAGGCTTTCATCTTTTAAATGAAATTTTTTTGGGGTAGGTGAAGATATTTTGAGACTTGCTTAAATTCAAAGTGCATATTATCAAACGAATGATATTTATTAATTATTAAATTTTAAAATAATTTAAAATTAATATAAATATTAAGCAATAAATTAAATTTTACAATTTTAATTTTAGTTATATTTATCAAAGATAAATAATACAATCTTTAACCTATTCATTATTTAATAAGGATGTTTATAATGAAATTGTTTTACCGTTTTTTTTTACTAACTTTCTATGCTTTTTTTGTTGTTTTTAAATTGGATGCGCAAGCATTAGGATCTTATTTATTTTGTGTAAATCAAAATAATTCTTGGGATTGGGAATGGTCCAAGCCGAATAAACTTCAAAACATTGTTTGGGCGCCTGCTGATGCAGAAGGATTTTGGATTAAAGGTTCTGTATGGATATTACATACCCCTGAGTTTAATGAACATAGTACGCTTTCTGTTAACTTAGAAGGCATGCCTGTTCGTTTAAACTCGAATCGTATAAAAAGACATGCTATAAGTGAAGATAGTAAAATTCAAATTCCATTTGCGCTCAATTCTGTTTGTTAGACATTAGTTCAGACCTGTATCAATGAATTTGGAGAAAATTTTAGACATGTAGGTGCAGCAGGCCATGCACTTGCAAGGACAGATTGGGGATATATTGTTGCAGATAATCAAGTATGCCCAAATTGGAATATCCCAAAGGGATTAGTATTACACTCCGAATCCGGTTACTCTCTCCAAGGAATGATTGGACAAATAGCTGTAGATATTGCGGCAGGTGGTCCCGAAGAAAAAATAAATGTGCTGGATAAAATTTCAATTTCGTCTACAAAACCTATTAATAATTCTCATATTTCAATTTCTAGTAATGAACTTCCTAAAAAAATATCTTACAATACAAATGAAATCAATAATAATTTAATTCAAGCTCGAAATAATAATGCAAATCAAAATTTACATCCACAAACTACTGAGCCCCCTGTCATCACAGAAATTGAAAATAGCCAATCTGAAATTGGAAGTAGTAATGATTGGATTACAATAACAAAAAGATCTGGAATTCCAGATAGAGTTAAAACGAGATATAACGAAATTCAAGATTTTTATGTTAGAAATAAAAAATATCCGGCTCCTCGTGTATTTCAAAATAAAGAAGGACTAATTAAGGATTCAAATGGAAACATAGTGAACGGAGATTTATTAGAATATGATGTTCCTTATCCCGGCCAACAAGGTCGCGATAGAAAACGAATTGTAATTCAAAAATTTACTAAAAATTGGTGGTATACGAAAGATCATTATGACAGTTTTATAAAAATGCAAACCTTACCTTAAGAATTGAATTCTCATTAAAGAAGAGATTTGTTACCTTTAAGTATATGTATTTATATACAACTTATCCTATTCTAGGTATAGGTACTGCCTTACAAGAGGAATTAGAATACCCTGGTAAAATTGAAATTCCCATATTATTTTTTAATCCAAATCTATACCAACGAGGGCTGCTTGTATAACTTGCAGGTTGCGGATAAAAATTATCGGGACAGGCTTCTAGTATTTTTATATAATCTTTTTCATCAATGACAAAAATATTTTCTTTCCTACAGTTTGTTGTTGACGAAAAAATATTTACTTCATCCTTAGTATTGAGCCATTCCCCAGAAACACGAACATAAAAATATCCAAATTTGTCTTTATTTATGGCCCAATGCCAATCAGAACGATTTGCACTGTTCGCGCAATAAATTTTTACTTCATTTTCAAATTTGCCTGATGGTGTTAGACATTTCATATGTCCATCATATATTTTTTCGACTTTGTTTTGATATCCTTCTGCAAATCGATACCATACATCTCTAATGGATTTAGCAGGTTGAAAATGATGACCAGCAGGGCACGCATTTTGGGCTAAAGTAACACTTTGTGGATCAAGTACAAAAAACATAATCTGTTCATTCATTTTTGTGCTTTTTAAACTATAATTAGGATTATCGCAGCGCCCTTAAAGATGGTATCCTGTTACTTCAACATATTTTCCATTTTTGTGAATGGCCCATTTCCAAATAAGAGGATCATTTTTACGGGAACATAAGACGTAAGATTTTTCTTGTGAGTTTGCTGTCAATATAAAAAATGAAGATAATACAGACATATATTTAATTTTAAGCATTTTTGTTACCTTTTATATATAATTATAATTAAGGGTCAATTAATAAAACAATAATTTTAAGTAATATATCTTCTTTTTTGTCTCTAGATAGATCATCCTTCTTTGTTTATATTTACTATATTTAATTTATATGATGCAACGATTTTTTTGGAATAATTTAGCAGTCTTAAAAAACAACAGCGCATCCAATCATTGGAAGGTACTCTTCTTCAGTAATTACTTTAGATTGTCCTGTTGTTGTCCTAACTGGGGTATAACTATTGTAAGAAATATTGCGATAAGTAAATTGCATACCTAAAGAGAATGTTTTAGATAATGGAGCAAAATATCCCGCATCAAGTTGAAAACCTACACCATCTGAGGCTCTAAAATTTGGATGATTATATTGTGACCATGGGAAGAAATGTAGTAAAATTGCAAAATTATTTGCTGCAAAACCCGCTGATGCTCCTGCTGATACTCTTTGAATCGTTCCAGGAGTGTAGTCTCTTTTCATTGCGGAATAAATTAATCCTAAGTAAAATTTAATTTTAGTGTTAAAAAGATAACCTAATCTTATATCATATAGAAAATGAGATCTTTGGTCTTGAGCAGGGCTAACATTTGTTTCTTTATAATCATCGTTATAGTTATAGTATCCAATCATAGGGCTAAATACAATGATCTTCCCCCAATTTTATAGACACAATTAACCGACCTTTTTCATTGGTCTAGTTATTTCAAATATAACTGGAGACAGATATCCATTCGACGAATGCTTT
>NZ_JBIPMD010000008.1:0-33837 GCF_044369315.1 Silvanigrella sp. | reverse complement strand
TTCAACAAAGGGCTTGCTTGTCCATGTTTTCGGAAGATTTTCTGCATGCCTTTTTAAGTACATATTATTTTTCTAAAAACACATTCTCAACTCTTAACTGGCATTATTTATTATTTTATTATTAATTTCTCAAAAAAAAATAGTTAATTTATTGTATTAATCTATATTTACATTTATAGAAAATTCTTTATCATCATCAAAGATATTTGCAGTTATTAGCTTTCCTTTATGCCTTGCAATTATTTTAATAACTGTTTTTCCCTTGCCAATAAAGGAAAACTTGTAAACTAAATTTCCAGACGCTCCCATGGTAATACTTGTAGGTTTACAGCAACTTCCCTTTCCATCAAATTTAACCATAGAATTCATATAGCGTGGTTCTAAATAATTGTAGGATGTTGTGCTTATATCTCTTATAACAACTGCTATTTTATCATCTTTGTCAACTTCAACAGAAACAGTATCTTTATCTACTCCGTCAATAATGTCATAACCTTGATAATCGTCTTCATTTGGTAGTACATAAGTTTTAGAAGAAGAGGAGCATCCTGCTAAAATAAATGGAGTTGCTAAACATATTGTTGCAATGGATAAAATTCTTTTCATATTTTTGCCTTTCGTTATAAAATTAAAGACCCTTAAAAAGAATATCATTAAATAAATTTATTTTAAATTATGTGAATAAAAAACCACCAATATAATAGCAAATTATTGGTGGCTTAAAAAGATTTTTTGTTTTTAACTTACACTACAAGTTAATTTTGAGAGAGATTCTTTTCCAGTTAGCATAACAGAATCCCATGAGCGACGAGCTTCATCGCCCTGAAACTCTTCATCATAAGTTTCAAGAAGATCTTGAATGCCATCAGCATCTTCTAATAAACTTAGAGCGTTTACAGCAGATCGAAAATAACGAGCAGCTTCATTGGGGTGTCTTTTTACTTTTAAACAAAGACGTCCCATTTCTTCATACCACTGCGCTTTTTCTTCAGGCAAAGCGTATTCTCCGCTTTCACCTAAAAGATAAATGTAAGAATTTAAAGCACGTACATGATCACGGGCTGCAATCATTTCTGCGATTTTAGGTGAGAGAGTTTGAATTGTTTTACGGGCGCGTACTTGTTCCCTTCTTTTATCTTCCAGGCTTTCCTGGGAGTTTCTCTCAATAATACGTTCACAATAGGCTTTTAAGAGGCGTAAATCCTCTGGAAGAACTTGGTCACGTTCTGTTTCCAAAGTAGGGTTAATTTGACGAAATAAACTTAACAACTCTGGAGGTTGAACGTGTAAATAGCTTGCAAGGACTTGTATAGCCCAAGGTCTCTCGTCTGGCCATACTCTTTCAGCTCGTTCCATTTGCCTAATCAGTTCGTGCATATCCATAGCTTCTCCTTGATGGCTTTTCTTCTTATTAATAACAATACAGCAAACAACAAGCTCAAAAAACTTTCAGCAACAAATACATGCGACTTTAGTTCGCAATGGTCAAGACAATTTTTTGGCTTCATAAATATTTATGTATTAAGACTCCATGAATTTAAGTTGTATATCAACAATTTTGCCTAACAACTATGATTCTGCTGATGTCAAACAAACTCATATAGCGTTCGTAGAAAAAAAAGATATAATTTTTTTTCTGGAATTTATTTTGCTTAAAATTTAAGCAAAATTAAAGTGTCCCATATGATACATATTTTATAAGAAATGATTCATAAATGACACAGTTTTTCCGATAATTGATAGCCAATAGATTCAAATTGAATGAGATATCCTTATTATCTCTAGTTGGCATAAATATTGCTTAGTGAATGATGTTGTTCTTTTTATCTTTTCAAAAAATTTTAGAAAAAGATAAAAAAAATACGTTTAAATAATTTTTGGAGTGACATAGATGCACACACTTTTAAATACCATTAAAAATATTAGTCAATCACCTAATTACAATTCATCTGCGAATATGACTAAAGTAATTGCTGAAAATATTTTTAAGGATCTTAGGGCTTATGGCCTTGCAGATAAAGATATAGTAGCTATCTCTTCTGAAATTTTAAATAGACTTACCGATGATCTAAAAAGTCGTAACGAGAGAAATCAAGCAGAAACTTAATTCACAAAAAATAAAATATAAAAAAAATGAAGGAGCTTGATATTTAGATTATCAAGCTCCAAAGGCAGGACAGATCATAAATCTGTTTCTTGAGGTGCAGGATAAACTTTTAGGTTATCCTGCTTTTTTGAGATGCTTATCCGTAGTTTTTTTAGCAACAACTTTTCTTGCTGTTACTTTTCTTTTAGTAGCTCTCTTTGCACGTTTTTTACGAGTTTTTGGTTTAGAAATTAAAGAGAGTTTTGATTTACGTTTTTTAGCTGTAGTTTTGCGAGTAGTTTTACGCGCAGTTTTACGCGCAGTTTTACGTTTACCTACAGCTTTACGCCCTCCTGTTTTTCTTTTTTTAGAACCAACAGCTTTTTTTGTTGTGCGTTTAGCTTTTGTTTTTCTACCTGTAGCTTTTTTAGCAACTTTTTTTCTTTTTGTTACTTTAGCTTTAGTAGATTTTCTACGTTTTTTACCGGTAGTAAGCTTTTTAGCTTTAGAAGCACCGGCTTTCTTTCTTCTACGTACCACCATATTTTTTCCTCTCCCATCATCACGGATGATGTAAATACATGCCACATAGCGTCCTCTCGACGCGAAGTTACGCAAAAAGGCGTCTCACGACGCATGTTGCTTGCGCTTCCTTTTCCTATCGACATCTGTAAAAATACCTTGAGTTTATTTTATTGGTCTCATTGCCTTTCTAACATAATTTTGGCAAAAGCAATAAGAAAATATAGGGAACTAGTATAATAAAAAATTAATATATTTAGGGTGTTGTATGAAAAAAAGCATTATTAAGGTAGATTCATTCATGCCAGATGGAAAAACAAAATTTTGTTTTTTATTTGGCTCAAATATTGCGCATTCGTTGTCGCCAAAATTACATACATCTTGGATGCGAAGTAACAAGTTAAATTGTGTTTATTTACCAATGCAAATTAAAAATGAAAATGCTTTTTTAAGCGTCTTAAAAAACTTGTTGAATGTTGATGGTTTTAATGGGGCAAATATAACCCTTCCTTTCAAATCGACTGTTTTGGAATTAGAAGATTTAAAGAAATCTGAAATTGTAAAAAAAATGAAAGCAGCAAATACAGTTTATAAAAATAACTTAGGTGAATGGTGCTTGGAAAATACAGATGTAAAAGGAATAGAAGCATCAATTTTAAAACTAATTAAAACAAATGAATCTTTTGAAATGATTGTTTTGGGTGGTGGAGGATCTGCGGCTGCTGTCATTTATTGTGGATTGGTCAATAAAAACTGTAAAAAGATATTTTGCTTAACAAGAAGTCCTGAAAAAACTCTTAAACATTATGAATATTTTAAAAATGAAAACAAAATTTCAGTAGAACACCTAAATGATGAAATTATTGAAAAAACCATTTCAGTTTCTAATCAAACAAGCCATAAAAAAATTATTATAAATACTTTACCATTGGGGCTTTTAGAGAAGGATTCTAATGAAAGTTATAGAGAAGAAAATCCTTATGCTATTACCTTAATTAAAAGAATAAACTCTAAACTGTGCTGTTACTTTGATTTGGTTTACGAAAATACACAAGGTATAAAATTTGCACAAACAAAAGGAGTGAAATGTCTTAATGGAAAATTGATGCTAACAACACAGGCAAAAGAAAGTTTTTTCTTGTGGACAGGCATAAAAATTAAGAATTGAGAAGAAGTTCCGCAACAGATTTTAGTGTTTCTTCTTTTTTGCAAAAGGCAAAACGAATCCATGGTAAACTTTTTGGTGGCTTTTTATAAAAAGATGAAATTGGTATGGTCGCTATTTTATGCATTTCTGTTAGTTGTTTAGCATATAAAATATCAGAAATATCTCCTGCTAAATTTTCAAAATTTGCAGTTAAAAAGAAAGTGCCTTCGGACTTGCCAACAAAATATCCAGCTCTTTCTAAAACGGACTTTAAATAATTTCTTTTTGAAAAATAAAGTTCATTTTGTTCTTTAAGGTAACACTGTAACCAGGTTTTATCCGACATCGCTTTTGCCAAACCTAGCTGAATAAATGGACTTGTACAAAAAACAGTCGCTTGATGAACAAGTCGAATTCCCTCAGTTAAATATTGGGGAGCGCATACCCAACCTGTTTTCAGTCCTGTAAATCCAAAAGTTTTTGCTGCAGAACTAATACTTACGACTAAATGTTGAATTTTTGGAAGACTGCTTAATGAAACATGGCGAGCAGGACTATAAACCAAATTTTCATAGACTTCATCACTAAGAATAATGGCATTCTTTTTAAGAATTTTCGATGCAATTCTATCTATTTCTTCTTCTGTAAAAACTTTTCCTGTTGGATTGTGGGGTGAATTAAAAATAGCAAGAGTAAAACCACTTGCACAGGCGGCATCGAATTCTGACCAATCAATAGTCCAGCCTCCCCCACGAACTCCAATAGGAGTATCTGGAGCATGAAGGCGGATGGGAACAGCAACCCCACCGGCATTTGCAATTGCTTGATAATAAAGATCGAAAGCAGGTTCAAAAACGAGCACACGATCTCCAGGATTAATAAATGCATTTATAGCGCAATAAAGAGCTTCAGATGCGCCTGATGTTACAGTAATTTCTGTATCAGGGTCATAAATAACGCCTGTTGTTGATTCTACGTAATAAGATATTTCATTACGAAGCGGAGCTTCTCCATGAGAAGGTGCGTATTGATTGTGGCAGGATAATACTTCTTGAGAAATAGCATCTAATATTTTAGTAGGACCATAAAAATCGGGGAAGCCTTGCCCTAAGTTTACTGCATTATGAAGGTTAGCAAGAGATGTCATTTCTGAAAAAATACTTTTACCAGTTGAATCCCATCTTTTTGCAATTCTATTAGAGTTTTGCATTATGATACCTTTAAAAATATTTGATGATTTGTATTAATACATATATAAATCATCATGTTTATGTGTTTTATTATTTTAACACATAGGGAAAGCTTTAAAAATAAAGCTTCCATTAAATGTGAGAAAAAATCGTTTAGGAGCCGTTGGTTAATTTAAATCTACTGTTTTAAAAAAACAATCATTCAGAAGTTTTTTTACTTAAGTATATTTATTTGAGGAGAAAATGGAATTTAAAAAAAGTTCTCTCAATAAATTTGAATATGAACTTATGGAAAAGCTTATATTAATTGATAAAAACAATTTTAATGAGGAAGGCAAAATTTTATTTAATCTACAAATTTCTGGTGGATTAGATAGTATGTGTCTATTAAATGCCTTTGCAAAAATTCTTTATTTTAAATTATTTAAACCTAAAAATCAGTTTGTTTTTATAGCACAACATTTTAATCATAAAAAAAGAGGCCTCGAATCTGACGAAGATGCTGCTTTTGTTATAAAAAACTGTTTAAGTTTAGGTATTCCAATTTATCAAGAATTATTTGATAATAAATATAGTGAAAAAGAAAACTTTCAAGATATCGCAAGAAATTGGAGAAAAAAAAGTGCAATTGAATTGTGTTTGCAATTGAGAAAGGATCTAAATTGTAAAAAATTTTTTATTGTCACAGCTCATCATGCTAGAGATCATGTTGAAACAGTTTTAATGCATTTGATAAGAGGCTGTTCTTTAAATGGATTATTAGGAATTCAAGAATTTGATAATCAAAAAATATTTTATAGACCTTTTTTCAATACAGAGTATGAAAAAATTGTTCAATATGGAAATCAAGAAAAGATAAAATTTAGACAAGATAGCTCTAATTTAGTGGATGACTATGATAGAAATTACATAAGAAATCAAATAATACCTCATTTTAAAAAAATGAAAGATTCTTATGAAAAATCATTTTGTAATATGTCAAATCATGTGTCTGAATATTTGCAAAACTTTCCTAATAAAAAAGATTTCTCAAAAAGTGGTAATTTTATTATTACAGAAAATATGTCACACTCTGAAGTTTATGATTTGCTTCTATTAAAAAATAAAGAAATTTTTAAAATATTAACAAAAAATGTAATTAAAAATATTTTGCACGAAATGGAGCTTATGAAAAAAAGTAATTTTTCTCAAAAAGAAATAATGTTGGCGCAGGGCTGGATTGTTCAGTTAGTTAAAGGTAATAATAACATAGAGATAGATGTTTTTCAAAAAAAAACGATTAAATGAATTATGTAGGCGTCTTGACTTACCGAAGTAACGTTGCAAATTGTATATTAGGGTGTAGTGTTCGCCTGTTTAGTAGCATAAGATACTTATGAGCCTCCAACCAGACTCGTCGGGGCTGAAAAAAGTGAAAGTTAAGGAGCTCGAATGGGTAAAGAATCCTGGGTGAAAGCTGCCCTGGTGTGGGCAGCTATTATAGTTTTATTTGTACTTTTCTTTAAATTTTTGTATAAGCCTCATGAAGATGTTCAAAAGACTTATCCACAATTTCAAAGTTATGTAGAAAAACCTGCAGGTGATCCACAAAGTATTGTAAATATCAGTATTCGTTCTGATAACCTTCGTGGTGACGAAATAACTGCAAAACTCAAAGACAATACTTCTGTTACAACATACGGCCCAGCAGATGATGGTGTTCGTGCGCAACTTCGTAAAGATCTTGAATCTAGAAAGATTCCAATTAATTACGAAAAACCTGATGAAGGTAGTGCATGGATGAATTTTATTTCTATGTGGCTCCCTTTAATAATTATTGTTGTATTCATGCTTTTATTCTTGCGTAATATGCAGGGTGCTGGCGGGAAAGCAATGTCATTTGGGAAAAGCAGAGCAAAGCTTCAATCTGACGGCGCTAATAAAGTAACATTTAAAGATGTTGCTGGTATTGAGGAAGTTAAGCAGGAATGTACTGAAATTGTTGCGTTTTTGAAAGATCATAAAAAGTTCCAAGAGATTGGTGCCCGTATTCCTAAGGGTGTCCTTATGATGGGAGCGCCCGGAACAGGAAAAACCCTTCTTGCAAGAGCAATCGCTGGCGAAGCGGGAGTTCCTTTTTTTACAATTTCAGGTTCTGACTTTGTTGAAATGTTTGTAGGTGTTGGTGCTTCTCGTGTTCGTGATTTATTTGAAAATGCAAAAAAGAATTCCCCTTGCATTATCTTTATCGATGAAATTGATGCTGTAGGTCGTCATCGTGGTGCTGGTGTTGGTGGTGGACATGATGAACGTGAGCAAACATTAAACCAATTGCTTGTTGAAATGGATGGTTTTGAGGCAAATGACGCAGTTATTGTTATTGCAGCTACAAACCGCCCCGATGTTTTAGATCCCGCTTTATTAAGGCCAGGTCGTTTTGACAGACGTGTTATGGTTGGCCTTCCTGATGTTCGTGGACGCAAAGAAATTTTAGCCGTCCACATGAAGAAAATCAGGCATACTGAAGATATTAATGTGGAAAGAATTGCTTTAGGAACTCCTGGTTTCTCCGGTGCCGATCTTGAGAATCTTTGTAATGAAGCTGCTTTAATGGCTGCCCGTAATGGCATGAAACGTGTAACTGAAAAAGATTTTGAATCTGCTAAAGATAAAATTTTAATGGGTCCTGAAAGAAGAAGTGCTGTTCTTCCTAAAGAAACTATTAAGGTTACAGCTTATCATGAAGCTGGTCATGCTTTAGTTTCTCACTTTTTAAAGTCTCGTGAAAACGTGCATAAAATTACTGTAATTCCAAGAGGCCAAGCATTAGGTGTTACTGCATACCTTCCAAAAGAAGATGTGTATGGCTATTCTAAAGAAGATTTACTTACGAAAATTGCATTTGCTATGGGTGGTCGTGCTGCAGAAGAAATTAAATTTTCTCAATTTACAACGGGCGCATCAAACGATATCCAACAAGCAACAGAACTTGCACGTCGTATGGTTTGTCAATTTGGTATGAGTCGACTTGGGCCAATAAATTTTGGGCAAAAAAATGAAAATCCATTTTTAGGTCGTGACTGGGGAGAAAGTAGAAATTACTCTGAAACTCTTGCACATGAAATTGATATGGAAGTTTCAAAAATAATTAATACTCAATATGAGCTTGCTAAACAAGTATTAGTTGATCATATGGATGTTTTTGAAAGAGTATCTAATATTCTTTTAGATGTTGAAACTTTAGATAGTGAAGAGTTTCTTGCTGTTGTAAATAACAGTGCAACCTCTGAGCAAATTAAAGAAATTCAAGCTAAAAAGACTTTAAGTGGAAGCGAAGGCGGTGGAGATAATGCTAACAAACAGGAAACACAATCTAATGCCATCAATTCCTTAAATACAACTCCAACTCCTGCTTGATTTTCTTAAATTAGTATTGAGCTAACAACTCAGCTTCTCATAAATAAGAAGCTGAGTTTTTTTAATTTATTAAAATATTGGTTAAAATTAAAATGAATATCACTGGTGCAAAAAAATTTGAAAATCTTTGTAATGAAAATAAAACGATTTGGATGGGAATTTTAAATATTACACCAGATAGTTTTAGTGATGGTGGTAAATTTAATTCAAAAGATTTAGCCTTTAAGAGAGCTTTGGAGCTTATTAATGGTGGGGCACAAATATTAGACATTGGTGGAGTTTCTACAAAGCCGTTTTCAGAAAAATTAAATTCTCGATCTGAATTTGAAAGAGTATATGAAATTATTAAATTTTTAAAAAATAAAATTCCTCAAAATATTTTGATTAGTGTAGATTCTTCTTCCCCTTACGTAACAGATTTATTAGCTAAAGAAAATTTAATTGATATTATTAATGATCAGTTCTCAGGTCGCTTAGAAGAAAATATTAAAATTAAAAATGAATTTATATATTTAAATAATGCTCATATTGCAGCAGAATACCAACTTGGTTATATTATAATGCATATGCAAGGAACTCCAGAAAATATGCAATTAAAGCCATCATATGAAGATTGTGGTAATGATGTCATATTATTTTTAAAAGAGAGATTACAATTTGCAGAAAACCTAGGAGTCAAATATATTGCTTTAGATCCTGGAATTGGCTTTGGTAAAACTGTTGAAAATAATTTAGAATTAATTTCAGCTGAATTTATAAATAAATTATCTTGTTTAGAAAAGCCTATTTTAATAGGTTTATCAAGAAAATGGTTTTTAGGCCAACTGTACCCAGAATTAGTAGAACCTCATACTAGAGATAAAGTTACTAAACAATACGAATTTAATTGTATTTCATATGGTGCGAAAATAATACGATCTCATGTTATGCCTTCTGAAATAGAATTAAATACAAAATGAATTTAATATTAGGAAAACAAAATGGATGCAAATCAACTATGGCATACTATTCAATTACAGATAGAAACAATTAAAAAAGAAACAGATGCTTTTCATCATCCCGTTTTAGAAAGAGCCTGTGACTCTATAAAAGAAGCAATCGATAAATTTTTTAGTGAGCAAATTACTTTAGGCTTTCCACACCCACATCCTAGAAGTAGAATTTATCGTTCAGAACCTAAAACTTGGGATATTCGAGAAAGCAATTCGAAAGAGATATTAAATTTAATTCTTAAAAAAGCTAAAAAGGCTAAAAAAAATCCAATTTGTGTTTTTGATCTTGATGGAACATTATTTGATGTAGGTTATAGAACTATAGGTATTATTAAAGAATGGTTAAATTCAGATGCTTCTTTAAATTTTGATAAGAGCTTAATTCAAAAAATATCTAAAATTAATTATGATCATGTAGGTTATAGTCTTTCACATTTGTTTGAAAACTCTGGGTTTGATTTACGAAACCAGCAAATATTGAGTGTATTTAGTTCTATTGAAAGAGTTTGGAAGAAAAAATTTTTTGATGGAGTATCATTAGTTCATTATGATGATACGATTAAAAACTCTTTAAGTTTTGTTAAAACAATAGAAAATAATAATATTGAAATTTTTTATTTAACTGGAAGATATTGGCACTCAATGCGAAATGGGACAATTGAACAATTAAAAAAATTTAATTTTCCATTTAAAGAAAAAAATTTAATTTTAAAAATGAATCCTTTTGAAGATGATCAGCTGTTTAAATCAGAACAAATCCATAATTTATCTAAAAGCTATGAGATATGTGGTAATTTTGAAAATGAATATTTAAATTTAGCATATATGGCACTTGAAGCTAAAGATGCAATAAATGTTATATTGGATACTCAGCATTCTGGAAGACCAACTCCCTCATTAGAAATTCCTATTTACAGAATTTCTCATTTTGATGAAATAGAATAATATGTTTAAATATAATTTTAATGAAGAATTTAATAGAATTGGTACAAGTTGTTATAAATGGGATGGAAGAAAAAAGTTTTTAGGCTATCCCGATGTTTTGCCAATGCATGTTGCCGATATGGATTTTCAATGTGCTCCTGAAATTTTGAATATTATTCAGGAAAGAGCGTCGCATCCTTCTTTTGGGTACGCTATTTATGATGGTTCTCATTTTGTTACGTTATCTGAATGGATATGGAATCAACATCAATGGAAAATATCCCCCTCTTGGTGTTTATATAGCCCCAGTATTGTTACTTCATTGAGTTTGTGTATTCATTCTCTTACAACAGAAAGTGATGGAATTATTATACAAACTCCAATTTATCCTCCATTTATGGAAGTCATTAGAAATAATAAAAGAAATTTATTAGTAAATCGTTTAAAATTAAATTCAAATGGTAATTATGAAATAAATTTTGAAGATTTTGAAGACCTTTGTAAAAATAAAAACGCAAAAATGTTTATTTTATGTAGTCCTCATAATCCTGTGGGTCGTGTATGGACTAAAAATGAGCTCATTAAAATTTCTGAAATTTGTTTAAAATATAATATCGTCATAGTATCTGATGAAATACATAGCGACCTTGTTTATAAACCAAATAAACATATTAATATTGCTTCTATAAGTAATGAAGTTTCTCAAAATACGATTACTTGTATTTCTCCCTCTAAAACTTTTAATATTCCTGGAATTTCAAGTTCAGCAATTATAATCGAAAGTAAAATATTAAGAAATAAATTAAATAGTTCTCTTGATAAATTTCATTTATTTTTGCCATCCGTTTTTTCGGTTTTGGCTTTTGAATCAGCCTATAAATTTGGTTATAACTGGTACCAAAATTTAATGTTATATTTAGAAAATAATCAATCTATATTAAAAAATTGGTCGATTGAAAATCATGAATATGTTGATTATCGTTCACCTGAAGCAACTTATTTGGGTTGGTTGTCATTTAAAAAATTGAAATTAAATGATGCTGAATTAAAAAAAATCATTTATGAAAAGGCACAAGTTGCATTGGATCCCGGTTCTAGGTTTGGTATTGGGGGGGAGAAAGTTTTATGAGAATTAATTTTGCTTGCCCTAAAAAACAGTTAGAATCTGCTCTTCATAAATTAAAATACGCATTATCTTCAATTTAATCCTATAAAAATAAAATTAGTTTATTTTTATTTTTTTTTAAATATAAATAATACAAAACACAGATATAAATATCTGAAATTATTAGACTATAAAATATATTATTTTTTATATCTTGCCATTTTTGCTATATTATGCTATGTAATCATTCTGTAAATTTTATTATTTATTTATAAAAATTTATAATATTCGATAAATTATCAATTAGGTGCCAGTCATGAAATCCATATACCTCTCACAGAGGTTATATAATCAAATAGCTTTTAAACTTTTCTAGCTCATTATTCTATTTATAAATTTAATAGTACAATATTATAAAATTTTGTTTTTTTAATAAAGTTTTAATTTAAAATTAATAATTGAGTGAGTTATGTCAAAAATTGAAAAAAAATATGCATTTATTTTTGTTGCATTTTTAATTATATATGAATTTAGTGTTTATATAGCCAATGATATGATCATGCCTGGTATGATTCATATTGTTAAAGAATTTTCTGCCAGTGACGTTTATATTCCTAGTTCCTTAACTGCATTTATATTAGGTGGAGCGAGCTTACAAATATTTTTAGGCCCTTTGTCTGATAGATACGGTCGAAGAAAAATTATGCTATTTGGTGTAACTTTATTTGTTTTAGCAACTATTGCAAATGGTCTTGTGAATTCTATTCAGCAATTTATGGTTACACGTTTTTTTCAAGGTATGGGAGTTTGTTATATTGGTGTAATAGGTTACGCTACAATTCAAGAAATGTTTGAAGAAAAAAAAGCTGTAAAAATAATATCAATTATGACTACTGTCTCTATTTTAGCTCCTTTAATAGGACCTCTTAGTGGTAGTATTTTTTTGGAATATTATAATTGGAGAGGAATTAATTTAATAATTACATTTTTTTCTATTATTTCATTAAT
This sequence comes from Silvanigrella sp., assembly GCF_044369315.1. NCBI lineage: Bacteria > Pseudomonadati > Bdellovibrionota > Oligoflexia > Silvanigrellales > Silvanigrellaceae > Silvanigrella > Silvanigrella sp. Next base: position 21,467 of record NZ_JBIPMD010000008.1, on the reverse strand, counting down.
TGGTCTTTATTTTTATTTTCCAGGAAAAAATAAATTTAAATTAATTAAAAACAAGGTAGAATTAAATTCTGATAAAATTTACGAAAATATCTTTAAAGAAAGCTTTAAAAATTATTCGTTGATTATAAAAAATAAAAAATTTATGGCAGGTGTTTTAGCATTTTCAATAATCGAATTGCCATTAATCATATGGATTGCGACTTCACCAATTGTTTTAATAAGAAAAGCGTCTTTAAGTCAGTTTGAATATGGTCTTTATCAAATTCCAATTTTTAGTTGTTTTATTATTGGAGTAGTTATTTTACAGAAATTGCTTAAAAAATACACTTTAGAAAAAATAATTCTATTAGGAACCGTATTTTCAGGAGTAGGTTTATTTTTGAGTATGTTAGCACCTATTTTTTTTGCAGAACATTTTTTATCCATAGTTGTTCCATATTCTATTTATGCGATTGGCGTAGGTCTTATCAGCTCTCCGATCTATAGGCTTGTCTTATTTGCTTCTGAGGTCTCAAAAGGCTCTGTTGCCGCTGCTTTTAGCGTGGTTTCCATGATTTTCTTTGGTTTGGGAACTGAGCTCATGGGAATGATTTATCGAAATCAGAGTAACATTTTATTTGGTCTTTATAGTTTTATTTTATTTGTAATTTATTATTTTTCTATAAAATATTTTATTCATTCTAATAATGCTAAATCAGAACAAATTTTAGAAAGAAAAGTTATTTCCTAAGAAAAATTTATAATTTTCCTACAACATTTAGGATTGATTTATCAATTTTTTCTAATTCTGATTTAGTGACTTTTTTAGAGCATAATAAAGCTCTTTTATTTATATTATTTATATCGGTTAAAGATTTATACGTTAAATTTAATTTTTCATCTTTATATTCTTTTTTAAAATACTCAAATTCATTTAAAGCCATTATCATATAATCGGCTCTATCATTTTCTATTTGTTTTAACATGCCTAAATTATCAGTATAGGTTAATCTAAATCCTGTTATTCCATCATTTGAATCATCCATTTTATTGATATCGTGTTTTTTAATGGTGGATATTTTTGAATCTTCGTATTCTCCATATGAGTATTTTATTTTCAATAATAATAATAAATCAAAGTTAGATAGAAAATCGCTTAAAGTTTTATTTTCTTCAAATCGATTATCTTCTTTTCTATGCACAATTACGTTTTTTTTGTCCTTATAAAAAGGCAATGAGTAGTTTCCAATGTCTTTTTTATCATTTGTTAGGATTTTATAGCCTATACATATTTTTTCTTTATTTTCTTTTAGCTCTTCATATGATCTAGCTAAAGGAAATTCAACAAAACTATACTTTAATTTGGCATTATTAAAAATTAACTTAATTTTTTGATATAGTTCTCCAGAGTTTAATTCATTTGAATCCCCTTTATAAATGAAATAAGGTGGTCTATCTTGGTAATGAATTTTAATTTCGTTTAAGTTTTTTGGAAAGATATTTATTTGTAAAAATAATATAAATAAAATACAAATTGTTTTTAAGTAAATATTTTTAATGACAACTCTCCTTAATAAAGATTCTAAATAATTCTATTTTAGTTAAATATTATTGTAAAGAAGGTGTATTGGATTCTTAGATTTTTATTAAATATTGCAATTAACAATAAAAAAGAGATATATTTTATTAAATATAAAATATATCTCTTAAAAAATTACTTAAGCAGAGGTTTATTTCTTTGAAGCAGCAATCAAGTTTAATGCGCTTCCTGCTTTAAACCAGCCAATTTGCTGTTCGTTAAAAGTGTGATTCAACATGATATTTTCACTTTGGCCGTCGGTATGTTTAACGGTAAGAGTGATTTGTTTTCCTGGTGCAAGATCTTTTGCATTCAGTGCGAAGGAATCATCTTCACGAATTTTTTCGTAATCTGCTGGGTTTGCAAAGGTTAGAGGAAGCATACCTTGTTTTTTAAGGTTTGTTTCGTGAATACGAGCAAAGCTTTTTACAATAATTGCTTTACCGCCAAGATGACGAGGTTCAAGAGCCGCATGTTCACGAGAACTGCCTTCCCCATAGTTTTCTTCACCTATTACAATCCAGCCGATTCCTTTTGCTTTATAGTCACGTCCTGTTGCAGGAACGGCTCCTATCGCATTTGTGAGTTGGTTTTTAACTTTATTTGCTTCTCCATTAAAGGCATTGATAGCCCCAATAAGGAGGTTGTTGGAAATATTGTCAAGGTGGCCACGGTACTTTAACCAGCTTCCTGCCATAGAAATATGGTCTGTAGTGCATTTTCCTTTTGCCTTAATAAGTAAACGAAGATCATTAAAATCTTTATCTAAGTTTGGGGCATTAAATGGTTTAAGCACTTCTAGTCTGTCGCTTTTTGGATTGATGTCTACTGCTACCTTAGAGCCATCTGCAGCTGGAGCCACATAGCCGTGCTCGTCTTTAACGAAACCTTTGTCTGGAAGATCAAGGCCTTTTGGGGTTTGTAGCATTACTTTTTCGCCTTTATCATTGGTTACAGGCTCTTTTGTAAAGTCGATGCTAAGATCACCAGCTAGAGCAAAACCAATTACGGTTTCAGGAGAAGCAACAAAGGCATGTGTTTTTGGGTTTCCATCATTACGCGCGGTAAAGTTGCGATTGAAACTTGTGATGATTGAGTTTTTTTCATGCGAGCCATGGCGTTTCCATTGTCCAATACAAGGCCCACACGCATTTGCCATTACATTTGCCCCTAATTTTTCAAGCACACCAAGCTGCCCGTCACGTTCTATTGTTGCTCTCACTTGTTCGCTGCCTGGAGTAATTAAAAATTCGCATTTTGATTTAATACCCTGAGAAGCAGCTTGTTTTGCAACAGAAGCAACGCGATCGATGTCTTCATAGGAAGAGTTTGTGCAAGAGCCGATTAATGCTGCGCTTAATTGAACAGGCCAATTATTGTCTTTAACGGCCTTAGCAAACTGAGAAATAGGAGTTGCTAGGTCTGGTGTAAATGGGCCATTTACGTGTGGTTCAAGTGTATCTAAATCAATTGTAACGACTTGATCATAGAATTTTTCTGGATTTTTTTCAATGTCAACGTCTGCTTTTAGGTATTCGCTTACCCCATCAGCTAATTTCGCAATTTCTGCGCGTTCTGTCTTCTTAAGGTAATCAGCCATGCGGGAATCATATGGGAACAAAGAGGTTGTAGCACCAATCTCAGCGCCCATGTTGCAAATCGTCCCTTTGCCTGTACAGGACAAAGTTGCTGTTCCTGGGCCAAAATATTCTACAATTGCGCCCGTACCGCCTTTAACTGTGAGAATTCCTGCAAGCTTTAGGATGATGTCTTTTGGAGAAGCCCAGCCCTTAAGGGAGCCAGTCAGCTTAACCCCAATTAGTTTTGGAAATTTGAGTTCCCAAGGAATGCCAGCCATAACGTCAACCGCGTCAGCTCCACCAACACCAATTGCGATCATTCCTAAACCGCCGGCATTCGGAGTATGGGAATCTGTACCAATCATCATTCCACCTGGAAAAGCATAATTTTCAAGAACAACTTGGTGAATAATACCTGCGCCAGGTTTCCAAAAACCAATCCCATATTTTTTTGAAACATTCGCAAGAAACTCATACACTTCAGAGTTTTCTTTGTTAGCTGTAGCTAAGTCTGTAGAAGCGTTAACTTCAGCTTGAATGAGGTGGTCACAGTGAACGGTAGAAGGCACTGCTACTTTTGGAATTCCGGCAGACATAAATTGAAGAAGAGCCATTTGGGCTGTTGCGTCTTGCATAGCAACACGGTCGGGGAAAAAGTCGACGTAGTCTTTACCCCTGCCAAAATTGTTTAGTTCTGTGCCTTTTCCGCCATTTGCCGGCTTTAAGTGAGCATAAAGAATTTTTTCGGTGTAAGTCATCGGTCGGCCAAGAAGCTTACGTGCAGAGTCTACGTTAGACTTGAAATTTGAATAAACTTTTTTAACCATATCTAGATCTTGAACCATAAAAAAACCTCCTAAAAGACACTCGAAACGCCCGCGTTGTGCTATAACGTGGCACTATTCTAGTAATATCCTCTTGTCGGTTGTTATGAAACAAAGTGTGAAACAATAATTTCTTTCGAGCCATAAAAAAACTCAATATCTCTGGTCGACTAGATGACACTAAAAATTTTTTCCAAAAACGCTTGACTCTTTTCTTGCGAAAGAATACTTACCCGTTCACGGAAGTAATGGCCCTATCGTCTAGAGGCCTAGGACACCGCCCTTTCACGGCGGTAACACCGGTTCGAATCCGGTTAGGGTCACCATTCTCCTGACAAACAAAAAAGCCAACCTTATAGGTTGGCTTTTTTGTTTTAAATTCTATTTTATCTTATTTTATTTTATTTCATCTTTTTTAAAATGATTTATTTCATGCTGCATTGTAGTTAAAAAATGTTTTTGCTACAGATAGAGTTCGTCATCTTTATCCGACCCTTTCGTCTAGTAGGTCCAGGACACCATCCTTTCACGATGGGAACATGGGTTCAAATCCCGTAAGGGTCACCACTTTTCTTTCATTATATAATTCATAGGAGTACAAAATGATTTTGAAAAATCATGTAATTTTTGATTTTAATGGTGTGATAGTGAATGATGAAGAATTACATTTTGAATCGACTAAAATCGTATTAAAAAATAGTTTAAATATAGAAATAACGAGTGATGATTATTATAAGTTTTTTGCAGGAAAAACAAATAAATCAGGATTTTCTGTTTATTTAAATTTTAAAGGTGTGCAAGAAAATATTGAAAATTTAATTATAAATAAAAATAAAATATACTTAGAACTTATTTCTAAAGAAGTTCCAGTTGTTTCCTCTACAATTCGTTTTATTAAAGAATATCATTCAAAATATTGTTTTTCTATTGTAACAGGAGCAATAAGAAAAGAGGTCGAATTTATCCTTGATAAAACAAAATTAAAATCTTTTTTTGATATTGTATTATGTTCTGAAGATTTTAAGGAAAGCAAGCCTTCTCCTGAAGGTTATTTAAAGGCAATTGCATTATCTAAAATTCCTGCAAAAAATACTGTGATTATTGAAGACTCTATTAGCGGAATCGAAGCTGCAAAAAATGCAAATACCCGCTGTATCGCTTTAACGACTACTTTTAAAAGAGAAGAAATTTCTCATGCTGATTTCATTGTGGATGAGCTTAAATTAGAGCATGTTGAGAAATTTTTTATTTAAATGAACTTTAAAATTAGAAATTACCTCTTAATTATCAAAGAAAAAATCTCAATATTTATTAAATAAACAAATTAATAAGCAGTATTTTAAGGAACATCACTCTTGACATCCATTTTTTTTAGAAGATATTATAAAGGTTAATATTTTTCTAAAAATGGAATGACTTTTTTCTTTCTACTAAAAGGAGATTTTTTATGTCTTTTATTGCAGAGCAAAATGAAGAAGATCTTTTTGAAATTGATTTTTCTGTTTCGTGTATTGAATTGATTGAAAATGATTTGATTTATAGATCCTATGATACCTGTATTTGTATTCAAGACTAGAATAAAAATTCTTAATAAGAAGAAAGAATAAGATAGGTCTTCTTTGTATTTTTTAATTAAGCTACGGAAGAGTTTTTAGTTTCTTTTTCAGCATTTTGATTTAAAATCAAGTGACCAACTCTTGCTTCTACAAAAATTTTAAATAGATCACCGTCTAATTTTCCATGTTTTACTTCTGCTTCAAGAATATTTAATGCTCTTTCATAAGGTATTGCTTTTTTATAAGGTCTATCTTGTGCTACTAGGGCATCAAAAATATCTGTTATTGCCATCATTTTTGCTTGTACAGGAATATTTTTGCCCTTTAAATTTCTTGGGTAACCTGACCCATCTAATCGTTCATGATGTCCATATACAATTTCAGGTATATCGCGTAACTCATTTGACCAAGGAATTTGAATTAAAAAGTTATAAGAGTGAGTTACATGACTTTCTATTTCAAGCCTTTCTGCTTGGCTTAAAGAACCTTTTTTAATACTTAAAATTTCTATTTCTTTTTCGGAGAGTAAGGAATAAGAATTATCTCCAACAATAATTTTTGTTGCTGCAATTTCCGAAATTTTGTCAAAAAATTCTTGGCTTAATAATGCAGGTTCGTTAACATCTAAAATAACATCAAAATATTTTGTAAATTTAGTAGAAATATTTAAAATTTCTTCTTTATGTTTTTCAAGTTCTTCTTGTTTTGGGATTTCTTTTTTTGCCATTAAATTGCTAATATATTTTTCTAAAATATTGATATGTAATTTGTCTTGTAGCATTAAGAAACGAGATTGAATTTTTTCTAACTGATATGGGAATAATTTTTTTTCTTTATTTAAAATATGTTCCCTTACTCCAATTTTCCCAAAGTCATGTAATAAAGAGGCATAACGAATTTCTTCAACTTGAATTTTTGAAAATTCTAAGGAAGAATATACTCCATTTTTTGTATTATTAATAGCTTCTGCAAGTCCAACAGTTAAAGTTGCAACTCGTTCGCTATGTCCTTTTGTTGTTGGATCTCTTGATTCTATGGCAATTATACTTGCTGCCGTAAATGACTCAAATGCTTTTTTAAGATCATTTATAAGCTTAGAATGCTCTAAAGAGATGCCAGCTTGATTTGTAAAAGATTCTAACAAATTTAAGTCATGAGAAGAAAATTTTGAAACATAATTATCAATATCAGAATGTTTCGTTAAAATATTATCTTCAGAAATTCTTTTATTTATTAAAATAATAAATCCTTCAATTTCTCCAGAAGGCAAATGAATGGGAAATGCACAATAAGATTTAATTTTATAGGTTTTTGAATCGAAATCTATTTCAGGCAATGGGCTTGATTTTTTTAATGCAATAATTTTTTCTTTATTTGGTAAATTATTATTATCTTCAAACCAAGAAACACCAGATTTATTTTCAATCATACTTTTTGTTATTTTTGAATGATTTGGGTCTAGAGTATTTCTCTTTAAAAATATTTTTTGGCTATTAAGAATTTTTGATTTTTGGATAAATTTTAATGGTTTATTTAAAATTTGTATTTTATTCATTTCTTTTGGATTTGGTGGTTCAGCAAATATGTCTTCTTTTATTAAAATAAAACCAGCGTCTGCAATGGTGATTTCCATACTTTTTTTCAGAACCAAGTCTAAAAAATCTTTAGCATAGAATGATTTATTAGTCATTGCTTTGCTAATATCTTTCATTGCTCTACTTTCAAGCTCTCTCAAAAAAGAAAATGATTCTAAATATTCATAACTTGAATTTAAAAATAAAGAATAAATAGAATTCCTTATTTCATAAAAAAATTGATTTCTAGAAATTGGGATTCTTAAATTTCCTAATACATTTATGTTTTTATAAATATTTGATATTTTTTTTCGAAGTAAAATTGTTGGTAAATCTCTTGGGTTTTCAACTAATATAAAACCAGAATGTTTTGCGTTCGTTCCAGAGTTATAATGCCTTTTTATCTTTTCATTGTTATTAAAATATTGTTGTGGTGTTAAAATATAAATTTTTAATATTTCAGGATTTGTAATTGGATTTAAAAATTCATCATTGATATCTTTTTCCGTTAAATGAATTTTGAGATCACTTATATCTGAAAATGGCAATTGAATATCATATGGTTTGTATAAAAAAACGATTTCGATTTTATTAAATGGCGAAATTGTCACAAAGCCTCTCCAACCAATCCTTTTATCAGAAATGATCAGATGGCTAATCGGTTTTTTTTAAAGAGTTCATTGGGAAATGATTGCATTTAACTTTAAATAAAACATAGGAAATAATTAACTATCGAAACGAGCTAGGTTATGGAATGAAGTAAAACTACTTTGGAAAGCAAGTTTTACGGTATCAATAGACCCATGTCTGTTTTTGCCAATAATAATTTCAGCAATACCTTTGTCAGGGCTATCTTTATTGTAAACTTCATCACGATAAACAAACAAAATTTGGTCGGCATCTTGTTCAATAGAGCCCGATTCACGAAGATCCGAAGGTCTTGGCCTTTTATCTGGGCGTTGTTCGAGTCCGCGGTTTAACTGAGATAAAGCAATTACTGGACAACTTAATTCTTTTGCTAAAGACTTCAGTCCCATACTGATGATTGAAATTTCACGTTCCCGATTTTGTGAACCTTTTGAAGAAGTATGTGCTGACATTAATTGAAGATAGTCAACAATTACCATGTCTAGAGCACCCTTTTCTCTTTTTACTTTACGGCAACGGCTTGCCAGATCAATTATGCTGATACCAGGAGAATCATCAAGCAACAACTTGTCCGTTTGGAAAGAAGCTGCTTCAGGATAAAGCCTTCCGAGCTCTTCGCTTGTCATTTTGCCATCTCTAAATTTATGAGATTCAATTTTAGCAGCTGTTGCAAGCATTCTTTGCATTAATTGAGCGTTACTCATTTCAAGGCTAAAAAAAGCTACTGTTTTTTGATGTAAAAACACGGCATTGGCAGCAAAATTAAGGGCAAGGGATGTTTTACCCATGGCTGGACGTGCCGCTAAAATAATAAGGTCAGAGGGCTGAAAACCTGCCGTTATTTTATCAAGATCAGTAAAACCACTTGGGATCCCCGTAATTTTTCCAGGGTTTTGAAATATTTTTTCAAGATCTAAAATGGTTTCTCGGACAACTTGAGCAGAAGAAATTAAACCTGTTGTGATACGCGATTCTGCGAGTTGCGTAAATTTAGATTCCGCATAACTTAAAAATTCATCTACATTTGCACCAGCAACTCTTTTGCCACGAGTCACAATTTCTGCGCAGGCTTCAATTACAATACGAAGTTCCCAATATTTTTTTACTTCATCAAGCCAGTAACCAAGTAATTCGGGACGTGCATTAAACTCAAGGAGCCTTCTGACTCCTTCAAGATCACCAACTTTTAAGTTATCCCCTTTTTCTCTTAATTTCCCATAAACTAAAGTAACGTCTGCTGGAGTGTTTTCAGCAACAAGTTCTCTCATTGCAGCAATAATAATTTGATGCTGAGGGTCAAAAAAATAGTCGGGAATTAATTTGTCTGTGTAACCAAAAATACTTGAAGGAGTGGCAAGAATTGTACCAAGTACAGCTTGTTCCGCTTCACGTGAATGAGGTAGTCCAGCAATACTTGGTGTGTTTTGTGGTGTTATATTCATTGAAAACCTATCAAATTATTGAGCTCATGCAGACTTAAAATAAAGCAAGTTAAAAGCTATAATTTAATTAGGAAGAGTATGAATAACTCCACTAATTAAATTATTGTCTAGCTTCTACAGAAACGTCTTCTAATCTAGAATTAAAAGAATTTCTTTGAGTGGTGGGTTCAGGGCTTCTCAAAGCTCTGCGAAGATCACGAGGTTCTATAGAAAATTCTTTTAATTTTCTATGAAGCGTATTTCGGTTGCATCCTAGAACATCGGCAGCTTTACTTTGATTGCCTTTTGTTTTTTTCAAAACTAAAGCAAATAAAGGTCTTTCAACGTGTGCTAATACTGTTTTAAGAATGTCATTTGGAGAATCTTCATCAAACTTTTCAAATAAATTATATAATTTCCAATATACAAGTTTTTCAAGACTTGTTTCTTCAATAAATAATTTAAATTCTTCAGGACATGTAGAAAAACTTAAAAGTTTTTCATTCGCCATTGGTGAGTTATCGTTATCATCCGCAGGTCCTTGGACAGTTGCTCCCTCTATAGTTCTATTTAGGTTTTCAGAATTCATGTAATATTCCTTTAAAACAAATATAAATTCCCAGTTGTAGCAGGACAGTGTCAACACAGTGGGACGATGCCTCAACTAAAGTCAACTCAAATCATAGGCTCACGACTGGTTTAACACGAGTTACAGAACTGTCAACCAATGCAGCACAACCTTCTTATTTGACCTTGCCTTGTAGGAGAAATCGTCTTAGTGTAACCCGCTGCCGATTTGGAAGGCAATAGATTTAAAAAAAAAAGAGGATTTTTATGGGATTTAATTGCGGTATTGTTGGTCTTCCTAATGTTGGAAAATCAACATTGTTTAATGCGGTAACTCGTACAGCGAATGCCCAAGCGGCAAATTATCCATTTTGTACAATTGAGCCTAATGTGGGTCGTGTTGCTGTTCCAGATGAAAGACTTGATAAAATAAATCAAATCGTAAACGCTAAAAAAGTTATCCCTACTTTTATGGAATTTGTTGATATTGCAGGTCTTGTAAAAGGTGCAAGTCGCGGAGAAGGCTTAGGAAATCAGTTTTTAGGACATATTCGCCAAGTGGATGCCATTGTTCACGTTGTTAGATGTTTTGAAGATTCAAACATCACTCATGTTGATGGTAGCACCGATCCTGCAAGAGATATCGATACAATTAATACAGAACTTATTTATTGTGACTTTGAAACAGTGAATAAAAGTATTGATAAAATGTCTCGCCTCTTAAAAAACAATGATAAAAAATTAGTGGCATCTCATGAATGCGGTGTGAGATTAAAAGCTCATTTAGAACAATTAAAACCAGCACGTTCTTTTGTAATTTTAAATGAAGACGAAGTCGATTATTTAAAAAGTTTGCATTTAATTACAAGAAAACAAGTTTTATATGCTGCAAATGTAAATGAAAATGAACTAGCTGATAATGGAAATAATTCAAAGCATGTGAAAGCTTTAAGAGAAATTGCTGAAAAAGAAGGTTCTAAAGTAGTTGTTGTATCGGCAAGACTTGAAGAAGAACTTGGTCAATTAGATCCTGAAGACGCTAAAGTTTATATGGATGATCTTAAAATTTCTGAACCTGGTCTCGATAGATTGATTAAAACTGGGTATTCTCTTTTAGGACTAATGACATACTTTACTGCTGGGGTTCAAGAAGTTCGAGCATGGACAATTCCAAAAGAATGTAAAGCTCCTCAGGCTGCAGGTGTGATTCACTCTGATTTTGAAAAAGGGTTTATTTGCGCTGAGGTTTTTGCTTATGACGATTTAATTCGTTTAGGCAGTGAAGCTAAAGTAAAAGAAGCGGGATTATATCGCAAAGAAGGACGTGATTACGTTTGTAAAGATGGCGATATTATGAATTTCTTATTTAATGTGTAACACCAATTTTTAAACAACTTTTATGAATTGGGCAATTTTCGCATTTAGGATTGCGTGCGGTACAATGGTATCTTCCTTGAAATATTAAAAGGTGATGCGCTTTTACCGCATATTTTTTTGGAACAATTTTTAAAAGATCTTCTTCTATTTCTAATCTATCTTTTGTTTGCTTTACAAGGCCTATTCTTTGAGAAACTCTTTCAACATGTGTATCTACCGCCATAGTCGGTAAATCACATAATACATTTAAAATTACATTTGCCGTTTTTCTGCCTACTCCAGGAAAAGATTCAAGGTCAGTTCTATTTAAAGGAACAACCCCATTAAATTTATCAATTAAGATTTTAGATAATTTATAACAATTTTTTGCTTTTGTTGGAGCAAGTCCTATACTTCGAATAATTTTTAAAAAATTATCTTCACGCATTTTTACTAAATCAAATGCAGAAAATTGTGGTTGTTCTCTTAATAAGGGTTCTAAAGCTTTATTAACAGACTTATCTGTTGCTTGTGCACTTAAAACAACTGCTATTAATAATTGAAAATGATTATTATGATCTAACTCACATTTTGCATTTGGCCAAGTTTTCATTAATATAGAAAATACATTTTCAATTTCTTTTTTTTCTAATAATAAATGGTTTTTCACTTTGCATAGCCCCAATCTCTTAGAGCATTTTGCAAAGCGGCTCCTGCTCCTGTTCCTTCTAATTGTTGCACTTGTTCACTTGAAAGTGTTTTTTGAATAACAACTGGCTTATCCGATGATTTGTAATTTGCTTCTATTATTCCATCTGGCGGAGCAAAAAAAGTACAAATATTATTTTCTAAAATAGATACGATTAAGTTGTGATCAACTTTATTTCCATTGGCGCATGTTATTGCGGTAATATTTTTTTCTAATTCGATTTTATTTAAATTTCCATTACCTATATTTATCCAAATACCTTCATCTGATTTTACATTTCCATTAAAATTAAATAGGATTGAATTTTTATTTTTGATTTCTTCTAATTTTAATCCATCTGGAATTAATGCAACTTTAGGAATTTCTTCATTACCATTTAAATTAAATTGAATATTTAAAGAAAATTTCCCGTCATATTTTGGAGTAAAACGAATTATTTTACTAGACGGAGATGAATTAAAATAAGCGGTTCGCAATGCTTTTAAATTTTGATTTGATACATTTGGCAAAAGTTTTTCAGAGTTTTTTGAAAAATCAACTGACGAAAACATTTCCGGCTGATACCAACTTATTTTTTCACTCCAAGGATTATGAGTCAAATATAACTTAACATTATCAGGAGCAAGTTGTCTCATATATTTCATTGGACTATTTTTAAAATTTTCACCCCAATATAAAATACCTGCATACTTATGTCCATCAAAATAAATTGTATCTCGTTTACTTAAGAGATTAGGCAAATCAATATCATTTTCTTCTTTTAAAGCTGGATAAAGATCGATTCCTCTCCAAAGCGGATTCATATTATTTCCTCCTGCTAAATGATATAACGTGGGAAATAAGTCTACATGAGCAGTTGGTATAGAAATTGTGGAGCCATTTAATCTGTTATTTTTAGCAAAATGCATTATTAAAGGAACTCGGACTTCTTCATCAAATAAAGAATTTCCTTTATCTGCATAACCTCCATCAATATTTTGGTTAACTCCTAAAAAATAGTACCAAGGTTGTACATCCATTTGCGCGCCATGATCTGAAGTAACAATAATGTCAACATCATCATAAATCCCTAATTCTTTTAATTTTTTAATAATATTTTCAAACTCACCGTCCCAATATCGACCAACGCCATTATAAAGTTGTCTTTTTTGATTTAATCCAAACGGTTTTGAAAAAAATTGACTTAAATCTATTTTATCCAAGGGTGGTTTATAGGGACCATGCATAGTATTATAATGAACGTATAAAAAGAAAGGGGAATCTCCATAGGTTTCTAACCATGATCCCATTTGTTCCGTAATTTGTCGTGCTTCATATTCAGGGGTCTCTGAAATGACAACATTGTGAAATCCTAAATCAACTCCCCCTTGCATCGCTTCAGAAAACAAAGAAAGCCAACCTATGCCTCCAACTCGGTAACCTAAATTCTGCATAGAAGAAGCCATTAGAGGAATTTGTTTATCATAAAAACTTTTACGAATATTAGAATCTGCGGCATAAGTAAAAGCAATTGATCCTATTTCTCTTGAGTAACGTGAAGTCATTAAAGGAATAACACTTGGAACTGTCATGTTACCTTGAGCTCTGTGTTCTAAAAATTTAATACCATTATTTTTTGCGAATTCATTTAAATTTGGCATTATTTCATTGTTATAAGCGGTATTTGCTTTTAATGTATCAACTAAAATAAATATAATACCACGTCTTTTAGGAGGATTAACTACATTTCTTTCAAAGCTAAAATCACCCAATGCAAAAATGCAATTATTATCTGTGATATCTACTCCTTTAGCATTGGGCGCATTTATTTTAAATTGAGAGATATAATCTTGATCAGTTGGTTGTGAAAGAGTGTTTTCAAATATTTTATTTTGAGTTATTTCAGAAGATATAGCAGTTATTTGTTCTGGTGGTGATTTCAAATTTATAATAAACTCACCTACAACTCCTACATCGGGTGTCGTATTTGGAACAAATCTTTCATTCCATGCTGATTTAAAGGAATTAGGAGACCTTGGTTTGTTTTTTGGAGGTGTATTTTGAATTATACTTGTAATTACTTTACCAGTTTTATCTTTTAATTGAATTTGACATTGGTGAATAGAATTATCATTTGTTGGAAATAAATAGTATTGAATTCGAATTCTGTTACCTTCTTCAAATTCAATAGGAACATTTCTATTTCTTAAAATTTGTATTGGAGATTTTTCACCAACTAAAAAACCTCTTACTAAATTTAACTTAACAGGATAATATCCTATACCAAAATGAATCAATCCTGGAGGAGCTTCTGGCTCAATAACAGGTATTATTGAAACCCCTCTTGAATCTTCTGGGTTTATATAATTAAAATAATTTTTATTACTAGAAACCCCTTTTTGTTTTGTATAAGGAGCTTCAGTATATAACCAATCAGTTTTTATATTTGAGCTATTAGAGAGTTTAGTAGATATTGAATTGTAAGCTACTCTTTCTGGAACAGGAAGAATACCACGTATTAATATAAAAATAACAATTGGTATTGCAATAATAAAAAATGCTATTGTTGTTTTGAAAAGAATTAATAACCAAAATCGATTTCGTGAAATTAAATTATTCATTTTTTCAAATAATTTTCTAACCCAAAGTGGACCAGCTCTAAAAGAATATCTTTCCCCTTTTATATCATAAATAAGAGCCTGTCTTTCATAGGCACCTAAAGCGCTTGGTGGCATTCTTTTTTTGATTCCATTTAGGCCAGGTAATTTAATTCCTCTTAAGGCAAAAGCTAACGCTATTCGTCCATAGAAATATACGAAAGATAATCTTAAAACTTTTGTAGGTCTTAAAATAATACGAATATAATGTCTTTTAATTTTTGATTTTTTCATTGACTAACATTCTCTGCATAGAAAAAGGAACCATTGCCACTAAGAATAATTTCGACTCCACGAGAAGTCAAATATTTATTCATTTGATTTAACATTTCTTTAGCAATAGATTGATATAAATTAATATTTGATGAGTCTTCTAGTAAATTATATTTTGCATTTTTATCTGTTCTTAGATGTAAGGATAAAGACACTCCAGCTTTTGTTGTTCTTGCAATCAATCTATATGTTTCGTTAATCCAAGCTCTTTCCTTTACACCAGGTATTGATTGTGAATAGCTAGGGCGAATGTAAAATTCAAAATTCATACCCGCATCGATATCAATTAAAGATGTTACTTTTGGATAGATCATGCGTGGATAATTTTCAGGAGATAAAAATCCAGATGTAAACCAAATTCCAGTCTCCATATAAGCAGAATTTTCAGGGAAATCGGATATTTTTTCTTTTACATCTAATAAAGGTTCTCCATCTATTATCTGTTCATTTATTTTGACATTAATTCTTCTAGCTATAGTTGGTGCAATGTCTATAGTTCTAATAATAGGTTTAATTGGAATATCAGCTTTGTTTACTTGAGCGTTTCCATTTAAAAATATGACAAGAGGAGTTACGTTAGAATGTTCCCCAGCTACGCCATCTCCGTGACCCATTCCTAAATTTCCTTCATATAAATTTTCTCCGTGATCACCAAAAATTAAAATCATTGAGTTTTTTAACCATCCTTTATTATTTAATTCATCAAATAAATCTTTTAATGTATCGTCTATAGCATTTAATCCACTGTCATATAAAGAAATTGTTTGCTCTTTCAAATATTCAGGAATTGTTATTATATTTATATCATTTTGAGTTACAATTTGATCAGGAGTTTTTCTAAAAATATAATTCCCTTTTGTATCTTTTTTCTGAAATTTTGCATACCAAGGACCAGGCGATGCGTAAGGAAAATGTGCTGTTGAAAAAAATGTTGTTAAAAAAACGGGGCGTGAAAAATTTGAAAATTTATTTAAACTTTTTGAAATAGAATTTGCAATTAATCTTGGATCAGATATTTCAGGTGTTTCTAAAAGAGAAGGTAAAACTCTTTGCAAATTTGGTAAAGTTAATATTGCTTGAATTGGACTAAAAGCCGAAATAATTCCATTTTCAACTAATGTTCCTAAATTAGAGGATGGAGCATTAATTTCAGAAGCTCCAAAAGGATATCTTGGAAATATATCACCTGCAAAATCAGAGACAAAAATTGTGGAGTATCCAGTTTCTTTAGCTGATTCAAATATAGTTTGTTTTTTTCCTATTTTTGAACTTCTTGGTGGAAACATTGTTCTTACACCTGCTTTTGAAGCGTAATTTCCTGTTGCAATTTCAACCCAGCTTGGAAAAGTTCTTGGGATACCAACAAGCATTGGTTTGAATAAAGTAGCTTCTGGTAATTTACTTTTTAGAAATGGCATTACGTTTGCATATTTAGGATCATTTAATCTGTCAAAACGAAGGCTATCAATTGCAAAAATAAAGACATGTGGTCTAGCCTGATTGGTAGAATTTTTAGGTAAATTAACTTTAAAAGATGAATTTAAGTTATACAAAAATATAGATCCAAAAATAAAGAAAATTAAAAAAGAAACACCTTGAATAGAAAAAATTCTTGACTCTTTATCTAATTCATCGACATGAATACTTGAGCGGGCTTTCTTCACTTTTCTACTTTGTTGAGTGAGATATTTAATATGAATAAATAAATTTAAAGTAAAACTTATTGAAATAATAATAAAAGGTAACCATTCAATTAATGTTCTTCTTCTAGCTGAATCATTTAATGTAGAAATAAATTGAATAAAATCTCTAAAAAATTCGACTTTTTGTGTAATTAACCAGTTTTCAGTTACACCTGGGTAAAGACCACAAATTCGAATAATTGCAGAAACAAAAAAGATGAGCCCAAAAATAATTTTGTATTTTATTGTGAAAGAAGATGAAACAAATTGTAAACCTAGACAAATTATCCAAGCGGTAAATATAATTTTTAGTAAAGAAACAAAAACAAGGTTGGGTTGTGTTTTAAATATTGTTAAAATAATAGAGGAAGTATCTTGCCCCATATAAACAAATCCAGAAGAAAATATTAGCGATACTATAAAAAAAGGAATTAAAAAAATAAAACTTTCAAGTAAGTAACGAACCCAAAAAACTCTCCAAATTTTTACCGTCAACATCTTAACACCTTTGTCTCTTTAAAAATATCGCGCGTGATAAACTCCCAAAAGTATCCTTTAATTTGTACTTGCTTACAAAAAAAGGTGTACTATTGGAGAATTGCATGAAGTTACCAAGAATTTACGAGCATTTCAGGCAAGGTCAAATTTTTACGATTGAAGAGGCCCGTGAAAAGCTAAAAACTACTGGAAACACGCTACGCAAAAGATTAAGTGAACTTTCCTCTAGAGGTTATATTTTCTCAATTCGTCAAGGTCTTTATAGAGTCACTAAAATTGGAGAAAGACCTGATTTTGAAAAAAGTTCACCTTTTGCTATCGCAGGAAAACTCACACCCTATTCTTATGTGGGGTTTCACTCCGCTATGCAACTTCATGCAAAAGAAGTACCAAAAGAAAACGATACCATTTATGTGGTCAGTCCTACAAAATTTAACTCCTTTAAATTCGAAGGAATTCATTATTTTTGGTGCCAAAGTCCAGAACCTCATGGCTTAGAAACTTTTTTATTAAATGAACATGGAACAGAATACGCTGTTTTAACTACTAATTTTGAAAAATCTCTTGTTGATTGTTTAAAAAGACCAACACATTGTCCTCCCTTTTATGAGCTTGTAAGATTATGTAGAAAAAGCGGATATTTACCTGATATTGAAAAAATTTTGAAATATGCTTCAGACTGTAATGTTCAAGCTCTTTTTAATAGACTTGGATTTTTATTTGAGAAAAATTTACCCTATTGGCAAATCCAAGATGGTTTTTTTAAATATATTGAAGATAGAATGAGTAGAAAACAGACAGAATGGCCGATTATTTATGAGCATAATAAAAACTCTAATGATTCTTTTTATTTAAGTAAACCTAAAGGTTCGGCAAACATAGATATTTCCGTCATGGAATCTAAAAACCGTTGGAAAGTCCAGTTTTCTCAGCAAAATTGAGTACATATTCTCTATTTTTTATTTTGACCAAAATTTTTAGGGAAACAACTTGACTCCGCATATCTCTTTCAGTAGATCATCCTTTACTCCTAGGTGCGGGAGTAGCTCAGTTGGCTAGAGCATCGCCTTGCCATGGCGAGGGTCGAGGGTTCGAGTCCCTTTTCCCGCTCCAATTAAAACCGCAGTTTTGTTTATCAAAGCTGCGGTTTTTGTTTATCTAAATAAATGAATTATTAAATTTTCATATTTTGTTACACTTTTATTAAATTTTCTATCTTTTATTTTATGGGGGAAATAGATCATGATGGCTAGTTTAGAAAGAGTTTGTAAAATCGTTCTTATGCTTTTATTTGCTATATATATTTCTATTGTTACATTAAATAATGTATTAGATTATAGCTCTAATTTTAATTTTGTAAAACATGTTCTATTAATGGATACAACTTTTAAAAATAATGAATTAATGTGGCGTTCAATCTCATCTCCTAATATACATACTTTATTTTATATAGGGTTAATTTCTTTTGAAGCAATGATTTCTATTTTAGCATGGATGGGCTCTTTTTTCATGATTAAAAACTATAATTTAAGTGCTAAAAAATTTCATAACTCAAAAAAATTATCAGTTATAAGTCTTATTTTAAGTTTAGTTATGTGGTCATTATTTTTCATGACTATTGGTGGTGAATGGTTTTTAATGTGGCAATCACCAACTTGGAATGGTCTTGCTGTCGCTCGACCTATGTTTTTGATTGTTGGAATGACATTGTTATTTATAATAAAAAAAGATGATGAAAAAGAGAAATAAATAAATTAGGAAATAATTATTTTATGATTCAAATAAATAAAGCTCAATTTGAAGATTGTGAAATATTAACGTACATATTTTTTTAGCACCTAAAGATATGTGTTATTTACCCGTTTTATATACAAAAGAGGAAACCTTATGGTGGATAAAAAATATTGTGATGAAACAAAACGATATTTATATTGCAGAATATAAAAATGAAAAGGTAGGTTTTTTAGCAAAAAATAAAGAGGTAATTGAACATTTATATGTTATACCTGATTACCAAAATTTTTCTATTGGACAAAAATTTTAAAACAGGAAATAAATTTGAACTTTGGGTATTTCAAGAAAATATACGTGCGATTCGATTTTATGAAAAAAATGGATTTATATTAGTAGAAAAAACTAATGGAGAGAGAAACGAAGAAAAAGTTCCAGATGCTAAATATATTTGGAGTCATTAATCCTTTTTTTATTTCATATTAATTATTGTTATTACTATTATGAAATAAAGCCAGTCCAACATTGGGACAATCCTTTTGTCTTTTTGCTTCTGCAAAATCAAAATAAACGTGCTTTATTCCTTCTTTAGAAATTAACATTTTGTTATTTAATTGAGAGTAATAGCTATTTAATTCTGGGTCAATAAATCTATTTTTGGAATTTAAATTAAAATTAATCGGATGAGTAGTTGGTTCATAAATTTCAAGTTCACACGAAGAAGAAGATGTTACTGTAATAGGCTCTATTTTATAACTCTCTTGGTTATATCCTGAATTTTTTATAGCTTCATATAATATTCTACCATCTGTATTATGTAATTTAAATCCTAAAATATTTGCAATAGTTGGAGCAACATCAACATTTCCTGTTGGTAAATTATTTTTCATTTGAGAATTAAAGTCGGGACCAAAAGCTAATAAGGTATTATGAACATCTGTTCTTCCAAAAGTGCCATGATCTCCTCTTTCTGTATCGCCATCTGTTGAATCAAATTCAGTTCCTGGAAGTCCATTCACAATGACATTTGGATTGCTTGTTACGCTAATTACCATATCGGGATTTCTACCATCTTTATTTTCAAGTTTTACATAGGAAAGAGGCAAGACACCACGAGGAAAGTTTTCTCCTATTGGATATCGATTTTCATCTACAAATATGACTGAATATTCTTGTCTTCTCTGGAAAAAATTGACTAAAGATTTCATAATATTTATATCATGATTTGGAATATAAATATAATCACTTCCTCCATTTGCAGCAACAACAATTTTATTCACCCCATTTTTATTAGATATATCATTTGGAACTAAATAGCTTGGGGATGTGTAAGCAGAATTTTTCTTAGAATCGTCAATACAGCTTCCATCTGCGGGATTATATCCAAGAGAATTTATATTAATAGAACCATCTTCATTTCTTATACCACTCATTGGCATATTAAAAGAACATCCTCCGCCATCATATGCAGCAATAATATTCCCGCTTGGGGTTTTTAATTGCGCTTTAGAAATTAAATCTGCAGTTCTAATTGTTCCCGATGTTGAGTAGCCATTCGTAAATAGCATTTTTTGATTGCTAATAGAGTGAACTATTTTTTCTGATGAAGTTTTATTTGAAATTTTTCCATTTGCAATATCATGCATAGGATACATTAATTGTGGAAAACCTTCTGAATCATTTCTTTTTGTTGCAACAATATTACTATGAGCATGGTCAGAAACAATGATAATATTTGTTTTATCATAAATACCTATCTCTTTTAATTTTTTATTAATATCACCTAAAATAAGATCATTTGATCTTAAGGCATCATAATATGGTAAGGTTCCGGGGCCATAAGCATGTTGAGTAGAATCTGGATTTCTTAACCAAACAACGCTTAATTGTGGCAATTTAGTAGGAAGGATATGGTTTAAAAATACATCTGCCATATATTCATTTTTTTTATTAAATGGAGAGTTTGTTGCAATTGATGGGTCTGATATTTCTTTGCTTTCAGCTAAACGAATAATAGGATCACTTGCAGTTGGATTTCCATTATCGAGAGCTAAAATAAACTCACCTTTATTATAGGCATTTTCTGTTAACTTAGGTAATTTTACATTTTTGGCTTGTAGTTCTTTCGCAAAAGACAAGGGCCAAACATGATTTTCATCTAATATATATCCACCAGATCTAAAGTCTTGAAAAAAGGCAGGACCGGATTTTCCTATTACAGCAGTAGTCATTCCTAATTTTTGAGCTTCTTGTAATAATGTAGAGACTTGAACAAGGGGTTCGTCGAGGTTTGCTTGAATATTATTGGGCTGATCGAGGGCTTTTAAAATTTTATAATCTTCAGTAAATATGGGTGACAAAAATGTGCTTGTAATATTATTACCACTTGCATTTGTCGCAACCCCAAATTCTTTGTTTGCTCGCCAAGGTTGATATAAATTATTTCCATAAAATCCACTTTTACCAGCATAGTCGCCTGTAGCAAAAGCTTGAGCATTATTCATTGTGAATGTAGGATAAGCAGAATGGTTATCTTTGAACTCAACTCCATTTTCAGAAATATAAAGTAAATTTGGAATTAATTTTTTGGCTTTTAAATCTGTTAAAACATCGGGTCGTAATCCATCCCATACAAAAAGAATGACATAATTTTTGTCATTTTTTTTTGTATTCATATTTTGTGAGTTATTGTCTGAAATATTTTTATTTGTTTGGCATGAATTAAACAAAATGATCTTCCCCCAATTTTATAGACACAATTAACCGACCTTTTTCATTGGTCTAGTTATTTCAAATATAACTGGAGACAGATATCCATTCGACGAATGCTTTCTAACACGATTGTAGTAAACTT
>NZ_JBIPMD010000293.1:0-3482 GCF_044369315.1 Silvanigrella sp. | reverse complement strand
AAAAAAAGTTAAAAACTTTGTAAGCTTATCTTTATATGGAGAATCTAGATGAGCATCCCACCATATTGGCAAATTCGTTAATAAATAAATACTAAAGTTTATTTTTGAGCCCCATTGATAAATATGATAAAGAGCATCAATTCCAAACTGAGTCATAACTCTACTCATAGTATTTAGTCTATAATGACTATGAATATCATTTTCTATATTGACTAAGTAAATGCAAAAATCCCAATAATTTCTTATTTTATTTTCCTTATTTTCTAAATTAATTTTTAGCGTTATAAGACTGAAAATAAAATCATGTCCATACCCTTTTTTTACAAAATATGTTCGTGATAAAGAATTAATAAGAGCTTTCGAATTTACAAAACTAGTAAAATCAGTTATTATTTCTGTTAAATTTTTTTGAATTTCTTGAGTTCCTTGCATGAATTTTTCTCTGCTATTATTGTCATAGTATTGCCCAATTTGCAAATCTAAAAAGGAAGCTTCAGTAGAAATAGTAGGATAAAAATTTGAAAGTATTGCATTATAATCTTTAAATAAAATACCAATTTCGGGATTTTTAATTTTTGAATCAATTTTTAATACATTTGTTTTTATTTTTTCACTAAATTTATGGATTTCTTTTGAATTAAAATTCGCACCATAAACTGAAAATTCTTTGATATTTAAATTATAAATTGAATCAAGAAAAATAAGATATTTAATTAAAAAATAGAAATCATGATCATCTTTAGAAAATGAAACGCACTGCTCTACAAATCTATTCGAATGAGACACCGAACTACAAGAATGCAAAATTAGAAGTAAATTATAAAGCTCTAATACAAATGAGTCAATAAATATTTTCAAATCATTATTTTTATTAATTTTATTACACTTAATATTTTTAATGAATTTAAAAAATATTCTGAATTAAATTGATTTTTGTCAAACATCACTTCAAGTATTTTATCAAAATAATTTACAAATAAATTACTATTATCTTTATCATTATTATAAAAAACACAAAATGAAAATATTTTATAAGAATTCTCAAATATTTCATATTTTTTTTCATATTTTCCATCTTCTAATAAATTATTATTCATATTTATAGAAATATCATTAGAATTTTTTGAATCATAAACTTTAATAATAATTTGTCTTTTTGATAAAGAGGTCGAGAATTTATATTCTACCAATCTACACCTTCCTTCTTATTATTAAAAATATTCTAAATTATAATAATATTTTATAAAAAAATGTTAATAATTATTTAGAGTCATTAATCGCACTCACTGTAGCATTTAATACTTTCCCAGATAATAATGAAATTGGTCTGGAAATAAATTCGGGTGTAACCCACTTAAAAAATTCCAATAATTTTGGAGGAATTTCAACTAAAGTATTTTCAGGATTTAACATTATAATTCTTTTTGTAACTTCAAACATAAAATCATTCATTGATTTACTTTTTAAAATATTTTCTAAAGGCAAATATTCATTATGTGTTAAAAACCAATTTTTATTTATTTCAACCTCTAGTATTTCTCTCTTAATATGAACAAATGATTTTAAAAATATTTTATAAAATTGGTTTTTAGAACTATAGTCTAAATCAAGATCGTTTATATAATTATTTAAAAATTTGAAATATAATATTAAAAAAAGGTCTCCTTTAAAATATTCTAATTTATTTTGGTTCGTTATAGATTGTTTTTTATTCATAAGAAATACGTTGGATATCTTGCTAGCAAAAGAAAAACATTTACTTGATAAAGAAAAATCAGTCAATTTAATGTAACGATAAAAATCGACAAAACCATCAAATATAATATTAATAATTAAATTTTCTTTTTCAGATGTAATTATTTTATTTTCTAATAAATATTGATCCAAAGGTTTATAACATGCAGATAAAAAAGAAGGAACTAAAATTATTTCTTTATAATAAGTAATATTTTCTATTTCTTTTCTCAATTTTTCATCAATAATTTTACTATTGTTTTGATCTTCTGTTATATTATTTAATATTTTAATCATATTTTCTATATGATTCAACATTTCTCTTAGCTTTTTCTTTCTACGATCAATTGCTGAAATACTACATATAGAACGGTCATTTATTAATTGATTATTAGATAAAAACGTTTCATTGTAAAATTTTTCTTTTAAATTTTTACATTTATCTGTTAAATTTGAAAAAATTAAATAAAAATCTGATGAGTTAGATATATCTAGTAATGAACGTGTTATACAAAAATTAAAGTCTGGTATTTTGTTAAGAGAATTATTATTAGCTGAAATTTCTAAAGATTGAATTTTTTTTAACTTTCGTGGAAGGGATGAAAAATAAAGTCGAAACATTTGATCGTTTAAACTAATTGATAAAGTGTATTTTGTTGTTGAATTTTTCTTTACTAGAATATATTCACCCATTTAAATTAATATCCTTCCATCAATTCCAAAAAAATAAATTGTTTATTTTTGCAAGTAAATTTTGACTTTTCTGATAAATATTTTAATATTTATCAGAAAAATGTAATAAATTAAAAGATAAAGCATTATATATATAAATTAAATAATTTAATTATACAAACTATTTTTATATAAATTAAAAAATAAAATAATTCGTGTAATAGTATTAAAAATATGAGACATTAACTAATTATAATTAAAATTATTATATTAATATTTATAAAAAACAAAATTATCATTTAAATTTATTAATTAATATTATTTATGTAACAATTAATTCCTAATTTTAAATTCATTAAAATGATTTAATTTGCTCGTAACCCCTATTTAATATTGACACTTTTCACAATAGAAAGGGGTACTGTAGTTTTATTTAAAAGCTCTAGGATATAAATGGCTTAGATGACGTAACAGGCATGAAAGCTTAACCGCCAAAAAACAAGGTAACGCAAATTTGTACGATTTTTTGGGTTTTGAAGGAAAATTGTGGTATATTTGTTGAATTACAGCTTTTCTGTCGAAGTACCCTAAATCTTTTTTTAAAGGAAATTTCTAATGCGGAAGTATTTAAAAATTAAAAAAATAATATTTCTTTTAAGCATATTATTACCAAATACAACTCAAGCATCTAAAATTGAAAATGTTAAAGTATATACTACTGATCGAATTATTCCGCTTGTTTCTATAACAAATAATCAGCTTTCAGGAGTGAGTGGTGAATTTCTTGTTCAATCGACAAAAGACATTATCAATCATTTAGAAATTGTAATATTACCATGGGCAAGAGCTCAAATTGACGTGCAAAATGAAAAAAATGCGATTATTATCCCTCTGACTAGAACTTTGCCGAGAGAAAAAAACTATAAATGGATTGCAAAAGTATTTGACGACGTGTCCTCCCAATAAGTGATTTTTACAAAGCATAAATCCAGAATTAAATCTCCTTTTGAGGAGGAGATTTAAATGGAGATGGAAAATAGACTTTTAAAATTGTCAGAGCAAGTTGCTTTTGAAAG
>NZ_JBIPMD010000090.1:0-11603 GCF_044369315.1 Silvanigrella sp. | reverse complement strand
AAATATGCGGCAACAGCTGTGAAAAAAATAAAAGAAATTACTGGTCTAGATGTTATTGCCTCCCCAGATTTAATTGAAGCAACACCAGATACTGGTGCCTTTGTTATGTTTTCAGGGATATTAAAACGTTTAGCTGTTAAGTTAAGCAAAACTTGCAATGACCTGAGGTTATTATCAAGTGGCCCTCGTTGTGGTTTTGGAGATATCAATTTACCTCCTATGCAACCTGGTTCAAGTATCATGCCAGGAAAAGTGAACCCCGTAATTCCTGAAGTTGTGAATCAAGTTGCCTTTCAAGTCATTGGCAATGATTTAACTGTAACAATGGCTTCTGAAGGAGGACAGCTGCAGTTAAATGCTTTTGAGCCTGTTATGGTTTTTAATATTTTTCAAAGTGTGAATATGTTGAGCAGAGCGATGCGAACCTTGACTCGGTTGTGTGTCAAAGGAATTACAGCAAACCGTGAAGCTTGCCGCCGCGCTGTTGAGCATAGTATTGGTTTGGTGACTGCCTTAAATCCTTTAATTGGATACGAAAACTCCACGATGATTGCAAAAGAAGCTCTAGAATCGGGAGACAGTGTATTTAATCTTGTATTAAAGCATAAACTTCTTACAAAAGATCAACTTGAAGATGCATTAAAACCCGAAAATATGTTAAGTGCTCGCTAAAGAATTTTCCTGATTTTCCGAAAATCCTAAAGATATTTTCAAAAATGTCAGGGGAATTGGAATGGAAATTGAGAACGATTTCGAAGTGATTTTTGAAAATGGAATTTCAATACTTAAAGGTCATTTAATTGATTCAACTGAAATTAATTTTTTGAAAGATCCTTTTTCAAAATCACGAGAAATAAGTTTTGCTCGATTGAATTCTGTAAGTTGGCTCGGAATTCAACGACTCTACGAGTTGATTTTAAATTTAGAAAATGCAATTAAATTATCAAATATTCCTCCACATATTTACAGAATATTATTGTTATTTCCTGATTTTGGAAAAAAAGTGGGTATTAAAAGTTTTCAAGTAGAAGTTTTTAATAAACAATGTGATATAATTAAAACTGTAATGACCTTAGATAAACTTGCAGAACTTGGTAAAACACAAGGGTGTTTTGCAAAATTAACAAATGGAGAAACCATTTGTGGTTCTTTGCATCATTTATGTCGACCTTTTTTTAATGATTATAATTTACCTAAAAAGAATTATTCATCTAAATGGTGTATTGAAAATAAGGATTTATGTAACTTTTTTTATGAATATACCTGTTTTACAAGGCTTGTTTTAGAGATTTGTTCTTTAGCACAAGAATCGACCTCTCGTTTAATTGAAGAGTCTTTGCAAAATATTTGTACACGTGTTTCAAACCTTGAATTTTCAATTAAAAATATAGATCCCAATTTTTCTGAATATAAATCACGTTATCTTATGTCGCTAATGCCAAATATACATGAAATTTCAAAATCTGTTGTGTTAGCTATTAATTTAAGTAGCACTACTTTTGAAGCCGTAGTTCAAACTTTTGAAGCTTTATTTATGAGAGATAAGCTTGATTCTTCTGAAATATTTAATCAAATGAAAGATTTTATAAATTTTTCTGATCAACTTATTCCCATTGCGAAAAATTTAGAAGACGTTGGTGTTGAGCTAGGTGATAATGTTTTAAAATATGGGGATTTTGGTACGTTACATCAAACATTTAAAACATTTAATGGTGATCATTTAACTGAAAAAAGTTTATCAACAATTAGAAGAAAATTAAAAATGGATCAATATATAAATTTAACATGGCATGATACTTATAATGAAATAATAAGTGAATTTAAATCAATTGATACAGAATTAAGTAGATGCATTGTTGCTCTCCAAGGATTTGATTTAGTTCGCCAAGTACTTGAACATCGAATTACTGAAATAAATATTTTTAAAGAAAATTTACACCTTGTTAGAAGTAATCAAATGTCTTTGGAAAAACTTAAAGAAAAAATACTTGTTCAAATTGTTGATAGACTTGTTACAGATCAAGAAAAGTTTTCATATTCTTTTTTCTTTCCAGACTCGACAATAAAAGAGAATAAATCTAAAGTAACCTCTGGTGATCCCGTTTTCTTTTGATTTTATTAATGGCTATAAAAAATGTTTAAAAAACAAATTGAATATAAATATCTTGTTGCCATTATATATGTTTGTGTTTTATTTCTAGACCGTATGGATGTTACAATTGTCAATGTAGCAATGCCCACATTTGCAAAAGCTTTTAAAGTAAACATAACGGAAACAGAATGGGTATCAACCGGCTTTTTATTAGCATTAGCAATTATTATTCCTATAAGTGGTTGGGCAGGAGATAAATTTGGTTATAAAAAAGTATTTATTATAGCTACTTTTATTTTTACTTTTAGTTCCTTTTTGTGTGGTTGCGCATGGAGTTTAAACTCTCTTGTATTGTTTCGTATTATGCAGGGAATTGGTGGTGGTATGATTGTTCCTGTAGGCATGGCTATGGCATATCGTGCTTTTCCTACCAGTGAATATTCTAAAGCAGCGAGCTATACCTTAATGCCAACATTGGTTGCTCCTGCGATTGCTCCCACATTAGGGGGATTTGTATTAGAACATTTTAGCTGGCGATGGATATTTATTTTTAATGTTCCCATTGGTATTATGGCAATCATATTGTCTTTTATTTATTTAAAAGAAGACAAGTTTGAGGACACTCCTTCACTGGACTGGCTTGGATTTATTTTATCTGCGATTGGCCTCTCTTCGTTACTTTATACATTATCACAAGTTGGGCATTATGGTTTGTCCGATGATATTGTTTGGGTAGGAGGATTTGTTTCCTTATTTTCATTGCTTATTTTTATTTTTTGGCAAAGTAAAATAAAATATCCATTATTAGATCTTAAATTTTTTAAAATACCATTATTTGTTCAAGCAAATTTAATTCAACTTTGTTTTCAAATATGTCATTTTGGTTCTATTTTTATTGTCGCACTTTATTTTCAAATTGGATTAGGAATGTCCCCAATTCAAAGTGGGCTCTCAATGTGTACTCAGCCTATTGGCTCTATCATGATGCTTCCCGTATCTGCAAGAGTATTTAATAAGTTTGGCCCTAAATACTCTATTATTTTTGGTCTATGTGGATTGTCTTTAGCAACTTATTTTATTTATTCTGTGAAATCCCCTCAAGAGGTTTTATATGCTTCTACTTTATTATGGCTGCGTGGTCTTTTAATTGGTTTTGCAAATGGCCCTATTCAAGCTTCAGCGTTATTTGATATTCAAAAAAATGAAACAGGGCGAGCAAGTTCTGTATTTAATGCGGGACGTCAGGTAGCCATAAGCATAGGAGTAGCCCTATCTTCTTTAATATTAGCAAGTGGATTTCGAGAGTTGAATATCAATTCAAACTCTGTATTGTCCAACCCAAATGCATTACCCATTTTTGAAAGGGCTTTTAATTTGTTGGCTCTTATTTCTTTTATGGGCGTGATAATTGCACTTACTATTAATAATAAAAGAGTATTAGAAATCATAACAAAGAAAAAATAGCGGATTAAAATTGTTATCTTATTAAAATAATGAATTAATTATAATATATATCACGTAAAAATAAAGTTTATATCAATGATAAATAAATTGTAATATAAAAATCTTTGTCCGCTTATGAGAAAAAATCTATTATATTGAAGCTTTATCATTTTAATCGAGAATAGGAACAAGAAGGGAAATTTAAGTTAATAGGAATAAATATTTTATATCTTTTAGGTTAATTTGTCATTTTTGTTAATTTATGAATTTGTTTCAATAAAATATGAAAATTATTTTTTGAATAAAATGAAATAGGAATAATAAAATGATAAAAATGAAAATATATTAAAAAAATCAATAAATTCATTTTTATATATTTTTTTTTGCACCTAAGATGAAAAAAAAAAATAGACATGTTATATTTTATTACAGACGTGAATTCTTAATATTTTATGAATTATAAAATGTTAAGACCTTCATTGAAATCGTCTGTTTTTCAATGCGAGGATTTAGAAAAGTGGATATCATTATACGTGAAATGAATAAGTTTGATTCTTTAAAATGTAAAGAATTGACCGTACAGTTGGGCTATCCTGACCAGCTTGTCGATTTTGATAAAAGGTTCTCATTAATTAATAAATTACCTCACCATCATCTTGTCGTTGCGGAAACCGTATCCGATAAAAATGTGGTTGGTTGGATGCACCTAGAAATCCGTTATCTTTTAGTTTCTTCGTTTAAAGTTGAAATTTCAGCAATTGTTGTAGATGAAAAGTTGCGTGGACATGGAATTGGAAAAAAACTTTTAAATTATGCTGAAAATTGGACTAAAAATTGTGGATTTAAAGATATCTTTTTATATACAAATATAATCAGAGAAAACTCTCATTCATTTTATTTAAAATTTGGTTATCAAAATTCTAAAGATTCTAAAATGTTTATAAAAATATTAGATAAAACAATATCTCAAAATGACTTAAAAGTGATACTAGAAAACAAACCCGATTTAAAAGTAGACAATATTAAAATTCAATAGATAATTATAAAAGTTCTTTTTTTAAAAATTGAATCACTTCATTAAATTTATTTAGAATTACTGGATCATTTATTTCTTCTATATTTGTTGCAATATAAATTTCGGTTTTTAGATTTTCAAGAAATCGAAGTGCTGCAAGAATATCATGATGTTTTTTTTGGTTTTCAATTAAATTTTTTTTATCTTTCATTTTATCCCCAGCGATTATGCATCCAAAAATATTCTTCAGGATTTAATTTTACCATTTCTTCTACAATTAAATTCATTCTTCTTGTATTTTCAGTTATATTTTCTTGAATTGTTTTTTCTTTATCTATGATCATTTCAAATTCAGGAAAAAAAGTCATTTCATGAGTATCTAATTTTATTCTTTTAATACATACAGGGACAACAGGTGCATTTTGTCGCATCCAAAGTTTAGATAAACTGTTATTTGTCGACGCTTCTTTCCCAAAAAAAGGCAACATTTCTCCACGGGGACGTTTTTGATCGACAATAAATCCGATAATTTCTTTTTTATTTAAAGCTTGAAATATTTGAGAAGTAGTGGATTCTTTTCCTTTTCGATCGATCAATCGGAATCCAATTGATGCTCGCATATTTTCAACCCATTTTGCTAAGGTACCTTTGCCAATCGCTTTTACAACAACATGTATGGGCGCATATTTAATAGAGCCAACATGACATTGATATTCCCAGTTGCCCATGTGGATACAAATAGCATAAGCACCTTTATTTTTTGCCAGAGCATTATAAAAATAATCTTCATTTTTGATGATTATTTTTGTTCTTTCAAAAAGTTTTTTTGCTGTAAATAGTTCAATAGCTGTCTGTAAAAAGCTGATTGTCGATTTTCTTCCAATTATAATTTTTTCAGATTTTGTTTTTGTTTCACCAAATGCTATGGTTAGGTTTTTTAGAATTACTTTTCTTCTAATACGTAAAATATCAAAAGATAATATTCCTAAAAGTAAAGATATTATATAAATACCTCTATGTCCCAAAATATTTAAGAAAAAAGAAAGAATATTTAATAGACCGTTGATTATCATGAGATCTCCAAATAAATGAAAAACTAAAAAAGCTTTGTTTTTTAGTTTTTCAACTTTATCGATTTTTTTAATTTTCGTCTATACATCTTCTACAAGAGGGTGTTCTTCAAAGTGGGTCTCTACTTCCATTTTTGTGAAGAATTTTTCATTACAGACAGTACATCTGTATTGAGCATTATCTCTTGAGAAAGGTTTTTGATTTGGTCTTCGGTATAAAACTGGTTTTTCAATTTCTTTGGGTTTTTGTTTGATATCGCTTTCATGATCCATAGGATCACCAGAAGTTCCAGGCTCATCTTCTGGAGTTTCATCTACAGCAGGTGCTTGTGCTTGAATAACATCTTGTTCTGATGAAGAATTGTCATCAGATGAAGTCTCTTTAATAGGAGGTAACTTTTGTTTTGGTTCTGGTGATGATTTAGGAGTAGACTTAGGCGCTTTAAAAGTAGCTAGTTTTTTTGGAACAGAAGACCCAATAATTCCAGGTCTGGATACAAGAGAATCTCTTTTGGTTTTTTCCGCTCTTTCCGCCAAGCCTGCAAAAAGATGATGAAGGTGGTCACCAAGTACTTTTGGAAATCGTGCTGCTTGAAGATCTCTTAAAATACATAGAGCGGTATCAGGTTCATTTGCATATGTCTTGCCACAAAGTAAACAAAAATACGTTTGAGTATTATTCTGTGTTGCAATTACAGGAATTGAATTTATGTTTAATCCATTACTAGTAAGACATTTCCAAGCATCATTAGGATTATTGTATCTTTTCCCACATAAACCACAAACGTAACAACCCGGACCCTTAAATACTCGACATAGTCTTTGCATTGGAGATAAACTTGTCGAAGGAGCTTTTAAAAAAGATTGTATGTTACGAGGTATTCCCATATTTTCTTTCAATGAAACTCGTTGGTTTCCCATTGCAAACCATAACAAATAAGTTTATCGGTAAATTTGCATGAAAAGTAAATATTGCCATAAATCAGGAAGTCCGCTAGGAATAAGCTGAGCCGTTAAGGTACTTTAGGAAGGAAATGTATCATGCCAATACTGACTGTAAAAACTGATAAAAGAAATATAACTGTTGAAAAAGGTTCATCTATAATTGATGTTTGTGAGACAGAAGAAACAAGCATTTTATTTGGATGCCGAGATGGGGCGTGCGGTGCGTGCATGATACGAGTTGTAGAGCATCCAGAAAATTTAAGTCCTATGGAAGAACATGAAAAAGATTTTCTTGAAACCATGGCTGCAAGAGAAGATGAGCGACTTGCTTGTCAATGTAAAGTTTTAGGTGATGTAACAATAGAAGTTTCTGAATAATGAAAGTAATTAAATCCTATAAAATAAGGTAAATTGTAATGCATTCAGATTTTAATATAGAATTTGAAGAATTTCATGGAGCCTCAAACGATTTTATTTTTATTTCAGATTCCTATTTAAAATTTTTTTCGAATCAAAATTTGCTGAAAAAATTTGCTGAAAAAATTTGCGATCGTAATCAAGGAATTGGTGCTGATGGGGTTGTTTTTTATCAATATCCATTAAATCAAAATATCCCTTTTGTGAATATTTTAATTATAAATTCAGATGGAAGTTTTGCTGGCACCTGTGGGAATGCTTTGCGTTGCTTAGGTTTAAAACTCATTCAAGATCAAAAATGGGATGGTTTAAATTCATTTCCTATTTTTAGACTATTACCTTCATTTTTTTCTAGTAAATTAGAAACTATTTTATCTGAAGAAGAATTTATTTTACAAAAAAATTCTTTTGCTGTTTTGACAAAAGCAAATATTCAAAATTTAAATGATGCTAATGTAAGTGTTGCAATGGGCAGAGAAATTGAAATTTTTCAAACTCCCATCCAAGATAATTCTTTGGTAAATTTCGGGAATTTTGAAAATATTACTCCTATTTTTGTTTCGTTATCAAATCCTCATTGGGTATTTATTTCATCTGAATTTTTTAAATTCAATAAAAAAATGTATGAAGAATTTGGTCATTATGCTCAAAATGAACTGAGACAAAAAGCATTAAATAATAAAATTCCTCTTGCCAATATTGGAATGCTTTCATTTCAAGAAAAAAATGCAAGTCAGTGGGATCTTGTTGTTTATGAAAGAGGGGCTGGTCTTACGGCATGTTGTGGTTCAGGAGGAGTTGCCGCTCGAATTGCTTTGGAACACTCTCAATATATAGCAACTCAATTGAATGATGTTTTTTTTAAAATGCCAGGCGGCATTATTTCAATATCTAAACTCAATATACTAGAAAATTATGGCGAACAAAGAATATTATCTGGTCCAGCTAAAAAAGTATTTAGTGGAAATATTCCTCATTATTTATTTCAATAAAATTTTTATTTGATTCAAATTTAATATTAAGTAATTTTAATAAACCAAAATAATCTTCTTTAGCTAATTTTAAAAAAGATTCTATAGAAACTGGGTTTGCTGGATTCATAAATATAGAGAATGTTTTTGGATCTTTTATAAAGTTATTCATTTCTTCAAGCGCTTTTTCAATAATAGGATTAGATATAAATATTAATAATAAATTATTTTGTTTTATCATATCATTTTTTACTTGTTCAATAGATTTGTTTTTTTTAAAAGATTCATTTTTATAATATTCGTCTAAAAAATTTTGATCTGTAAATTGAAATAAGGTTTTTTCAAAAGAAGAACTATTTAAATTTACCAAATTATAAATGATAAAATGACTTAAGATTTTAATATTTATGATTCTTTGAATATCTATATTCGCATTTAAATTGGCTTCTTTTTCATTATTTTGAGTTGAATTATAATTTATATTTAAATTAATTAATAAATTTTTAAAATTATTTCCTAAAACTTCTTGAAGAGCTGTGTTAGTTGGAAAAGCTTTTTCTGTGTTTAAAGGAATGTCTTCAAGATTGACTTTGAAGCTTTTTAAATATAAAATATTTTTTGATTTTTCGATGGAATTAAAGTTATTTAAATAGTATGAGCTATTTAAAATTAAATTATTTTTTAAGTAAAATTTGAGA
Source organism: Silvanigrella sp. (assembly GCF_044369315.1). NCBI lineage: Bacteria > Pseudomonadati > Bdellovibrionota > Oligoflexia > Silvanigrellales > Silvanigrellaceae > Silvanigrella > Silvanigrella sp. The sequence goes on along the minus strand of NZ_JBIPMD010000090.1, from coordinate 2,952 downwards.
TCAATAGAATATTGATTAGATTGGTATTTAGCTTGAAAAGAAGCTCTTGGAGAATTTAGAAAGTAGTAAATACTTTCATAAAACTGATTTAAGTTATTGTCTTGTTTTTTTATGTTTTCTTTTAGTTTTTCAATATTATATATTTCTATAGAGTCGGATGAAATTTCAATTGGAAAAAAATCATTATTTAATGAAAAAAAGTCGCTTACTTCTATTTTTTTTATTAAAATTTCAAAAGGAATATTTTGGACTTTAACTAATAAATTATCAATGTTAAATTTTTTATTTAGGATAAATAATGGGGATAGAGAAATTCCTTTAAATTCAATATTTTTAATTTCAGGATATATGGAATATAATTTACTTATTTTTAAATTCATTTCTTTTGTGAGAATAAAATGAATCGAAAGCATAACTATTGAATAAGACGTTAAAGTAATTAATAAAAAACAAATTGATAATACTGATTTTTTTTTCTTCATTAATTAAGTTACTCTATAATGATAAATTAATTTTCAATTAACTGTTTCCATCATGTGATACGATATAAAGATCTTTAGTTCTATAATTGTCTAATGGGCTTGAAAAAGTAACACCTTGAACATAACTTTTTATTAATCTGTATGTTTTATTAGAATATAATGGTGCTACAGAATAATCATCCATAGCTATTTTAGAAGCATCAAATAAAATTGCCTTTCTTTTTAAAGGATTTAATTCTTTACTTGATTTATTAAGAAGTTCATCATATTTTTTATTGGAATAACCCGAAATATTTTGCATATTACCTGATTGTAATAAAGCAATAAAATTTTGAGCATCATTGTAATCTGCTTTCCATAATTGCATTGTAACTTCATATTTTTTTTCTGTTAGGTAACTTAAATGTACCTTCCATTCTTCACTAATAATTTCAGTTTTAACCCCTAAAGCTTTTTCCCATATAGAAGCAAGTGCTGTGGCATATTTTCTATCCGTTTCATTTGTAGCATGAGAAAATTTAATTACAGCAGGATTTTCTCTTGAATAACCAGCTTCTTTATATAATTTTTCTGCTTTTGCTATTAATTCTTTTTCAGAAAGCATAGACCAACTTGGGACATAAGGTGTGTAATTATCTACGCCAAACGGAACAATATCATAAAGAGGTTTTTCATTTCGGCCAGTAACAAACTTAGTGAAATTTTCTCTATTAATAACAATAGATAAAGCTTCTCTTAGTTTTTTATTATTAAATGGTGGTTTTGTATTATTAAAAGCTAAATAACTTGAGGATAAATCAGGTGCGCTTCTTAATTCTTTTGGATATTTTTTGGATAAATTTTGATATTGTCCTGGAGGAATTCCATAGGTCCAATCTAATTGTCCCGATTCATACATTCTATAAGATGCTGTTTTATCTTGTGCGACAACATAATTTACTTTTTTAATTACAGTATTTTTGGCGTCCCAATAATTTGGATTCATTTCAAGAGTTGATTTGTCTCCAATTTTCCAAGATGTTAACTTATAAGCACCATTCCCAACTAAATTTTCAGGTTGTGTCCAAGCTATTTGAAATTTTTCAATAATATCTTTTTTTAAAGGAACAAAATTAACTCCTGAAACAACACTTAAAAAATAAGGAGTAGGTTCTTCTAAGGTAATTTCAAAGGTATTAGAATTAACGGCTTTAACACCCAATAAATCTGTATTTAATTTACCTTCATTTATTTTTTTTGCATTTTTAATCATTTCGGCAAGATAAGCCATTTCAGAAGCTGTTTTGGGATCTACAAATCTTTTAAAGCTATATACAAAATCATTGGCAACAACAGCGGAACCGTCGGACCATTTTGCATCTTTTCTAAGATGAAAAGTATATTTTAAACCATCTTTACTGATATCCCAGTGACTTGCTGTTGCAGGAATAATCTTTCCAACAGGATCATCACTAACAAGTCCTTCAAATAAATCCATAATAATGTTTGCACCAAGGTTATCACGGCAATGAGATGGGTCTAATGAAGAAGGTTCATTTGAATTATCTTTATTTAATATTTGGTTTTTTGCTAATTTTGTTCCTTTAGGTACAACTGCGGCCTTGGCTAAGGTAACAAAAGTGCTAGATGCGAGGACTAAGGAAGCAATTTGAAATAATTTTCTCTTCATACACAATTCTCCCACTTAACATCATGAATTAATTTTACAAATTAATTTCTAACGAGGGTGGGAATCATTGTCAAGGAAACAAAGATTATTTAGAAATAAGAGACATAAATTCATTTCGAGAAGCAAGAGAATCGCGAAATTGTCCATGCATAGCGCTTGTGATCATAGTCGAATTTTGTTTCCTAACACCGCGTACACACATGCAACTATGAACCCCTTCAAAAACAACAGCGACACCTTGTGGCCTTAAGTATTTATTAATTGCATTTGCTACTTGCTGAGTAAGTCTTTCTTGAACTTGTAACCTTTGTGAAAAAACATCGACGATACGTGCAAGTTTAGAAAGCCCCACAATTTTTCCATCTGTCGGAATATATGCAATATGAGCTTTTCCTGCAAAACTTAATAAATGATGTTCACATAATGAATTAAATTCTATATTTTTAACTAAAACCATTTCATCGGATTCAGATTCAAAAGTAGTGGAAAGAATTTCTTCAGGGTTTGTTGAGTAACCTTCTGTCATTTCTATTAAGGCACGACAAAATCTGTCTGGAGTATCTATAAGTCCTTCTCTATTTGGGTTTTCGCCAATATAAAGTAATAAAGTACGCACTGCTTCCGTCGCTTTTTCAGCACTAATATTATTTGCTCCAATTGCTTTTTTAAAAAACGGACTGGTAGGTAGAGACATGACTTTTATTTCCTTTCAAATAAAGTAATTCATTGCCATGAAACCCCTGCAGAACCGGACTTGTAGTTTTCCCACATCCGGCTTCCAGAGATGATATTCATTGCGTA